>JAYUEN010000540.1:0-2779 GCA_043739185.1 Bdellovibrionales bacterium | reverse complement strand
ATAAAATAAGATCACTCTTAGCAATCAATCTAGCTTCGCCCATTCGGGGGCCTAGGGCCAAAGACTCTGTTGTCAGATCGCCCGATGGCATATCTTCTTTCAGGGCGGCATGGATCATATCAAGTAATGTCATGTTATATTTTCTTCGCTCAAGAGGCGGTCTAATTCTTTTTGAATCATTTGCTTTGCTAGATCAGGTAAAATTCTTAAGATTAGTTTTTCAACCATTTCGCGAGTTTGTTCACGTACTATTTTTTCAATCATTGCTTCTTGCGATACATTCTCTTTTTTTAGTGATTGCGGAGGCGGTGGAGGCGATTGGACGCCAGGCTTTGGCGGGCTTTGGTTTGAAGCTTTACCTTGAGTGCCAGCAAATGGGTGCGAATTTGTCATGCTGTCTTCTGGACTATCTGCCTCGGAAAATTCTGGTGGCAGCTCAACTAAATCACCAGGCTTGATAGGAGAAACCTCATGCTCAGGCAATTTAAAGTTCCACTCGTCGCCACCTTCAGCTGAATTGGTCGCGACTTGTTTTGGTGGAGTTTCAACTTCATCTAATTCTAAGTTGAGCGCTTCGGTATCGGCAAATTCAAAGCTTTGAAATGAATCGCTGCCAGAGCCTGTTTCTTTTTCTGGTGCCGTAAATCGTGTAAGAGAAGAGGCTGGAGGAGGTGGCGCCACTTTCGGAGAAGCTGGCGTCAATTTCGGGGGTGGTGGCGCTGTTTTGGTCGGTGGCGGAGTAGATTTGAGCTGTGATTTCGTCTGAGTAAGCTCAACTTTTCCGAGATCCATGAGCGTAAATGGGTCTTCATCCTCAGAGGCTTCAATTTTAAATTTTGAGAGATCTTTTTGTTCCCAAGCCTCATCATTTTCGCTGAGATTAAAATCTTTTATGACCGTGCTTTCAACTTCCCGAGGCGGCGGACTTAATTTAATTGCCGAAAAATCTTCAAGTGATTTATTTAAGCTGCTCGCTGAGTTTTCATTTTGATCTGAAAAAGCCTGAATATCATCAAAGCTATCCATATTCCAATTTGCAGATTTTGATGGCGGCGGAACATTGCCTGTGACCCGCGAATTTTGCGGTGGAGCCGGGATTCCCAAACGAGAAAAAGTATCTTCAGATACCGCTTTGCTTTGCTTTTCGGTTTGTTCCTTTTTAAGGGGCTCGGTAACACTGCTCGGAAACTTGAGATACGCAGAGGCCGTTTGCTCGCGTGTTTTAAGCGCATAGGTATTCACCAATATTCTAAGGTCTTCGACTTCAAACGGCTTTTCAAGTTTCGCATTGGCTTTAGATTTTTGAAATGCCTTTTCGTCCAGATCCATGAACGAGCTCCACATCAAAATCACCGGAATATCAGTGAGAGCAGGATCGTTTTTGACATCGAAGCAAACTTCGTAACCATTTTTTTTCTGTAGTAAGACGTCGGCGAAAATAATATCGGGATTGAACTGTTTGGCGACCTCAATGACATCAACGCCACTTTGTACGACTTTTACTTCGACTGCAAAGTCTTGAAGTGCGAGACTGATGACTTTTTTAATGGTCGAACTTTCGTCGGCCAACAAGACGCGTAATGCCATGTGATGATTGAACGATTTTATTTTTATGGAGTCAAGGTTGGCAGTGTATGCAATAATGAAATCTTAAAGCCTGCAGGGAAAAGCTAAGAAGGGGCAATCGTGTTTTTGTTGATTGATCGCTATATTGCAAGAATGTTTTTTGCATTTTTTTTGGGCGGTCTCGTGGTTTTTTTGACCCTTTTTGTGGCCGTCGATTTTATGTCTAATATGGTGCGATTTCAGGCTCCACCGGCGAGTCTTATACAGTATTATTTTCTGTATGCACCCGGTTTGGTATACCAACTCATTCCGGTCGCCTGTTTGCTCGCAACCATTCTCACTTTAAGCACTTTAAATAGAAATAACGAGTTAGTTGCCCTATTTAGTGCTGGGATGAGCTTGGCTCGCATTAGTTCGCCGATCTTGGTTTTGGTCACGCTGATCTCGGCCTTGTCCTTTTGGCTTGGCGATAAAGTGATTCCGGTCGTAAATCAAAAGAAAAACTATGTGATGTATGTTGAAATTCGTAAACAGCCGGGTCTTTATTCGACCGTTAAGACCAATCGAATTTGGTATCGTTCGGGAGACATCCTTTTCAATATTAAGGTCCTTCAGCCAGAGAAAAAGCATGCGCAGGGAATCACCCTCTACTATTTTGATACTTCTTGGCATTTAGGGCAAATTATTCAGGCCAATGATGTCGATATGCAGGGAACACAATGGAAGCTTAAAAATGGTTCAGTCACCCTGTTCGCAGCCGAAACCGCTTCGCCAATTGTTCAAAGATTTGATGAGAAAAGCATTGTGATGAGTGAGGATGTAGGCGATTTGCAGGATTCTTCGAAAAGTTCTGAAGTTTTAAGCCTCAAAGAATTAGGAAAATTCATTCAAAAAAACAAAGAGGCCGGACTCGATACGCAAAGATATGAAGTTGATTATCAATCTAAATTTAGCTTTGCTTTTGCTGCATTTGTTATGTCTTTTATTGGCATCCCATTTAGCATTGGACGTGGTCGTACCGGCAGTCGAACCTTCAGTTTTGGAATGTGCATCGCACTTACTTTTTTATATTATGCCGCCTATACTTCGGGTTTGACCATGGGACAACAGGGCGCGCTCAATCCCATTGTAGCAGCCTGGGTACCGAATATTCTTATGATGGCATTTTCATTCGTTTTCTTGCTGCGGCTCAAGCGTTGAGTAGATTTTTAGG
>JAYUEN010000539.1:0-8392 GCA_043739185.1 Bdellovibrionales bacterium | reverse complement strand
TATCTAAACTTTTACAACCTGGCAGGTTGTAGATTCGCCGAGGCCTTCCAATAGACCAACTTATACTAGCAAAAAGGCCCCAAATTTGCTAAATTGGGCCGATGGAACTTAAGATTTTAACATTTCCTGATCCGATTTTACGCAAACGTGCTCAGGCCGTTACGAAAATCACCGCCACCCTTAAAATCCTGGCTGAAAATATGCTTGAAACCATGTATGCCTCGCGTGGAATTGGCCTTGCCGCCCCTCAAGTTGGGGAATTGGTAAAGCTATTGGTTCTCGATACGCGTCCTAAAGACGAAGACGGCAATTATGTACTTGAAGAGATGACTGAGCTTGAGCAGCTAGTACCCCAGCCGCTCATTATTTTTAATCCAAAGATTTTAAACTCAGAAGGCAAAGCTAGTTTTGATGAGGGCTGCCTTTCAGTTCCGACTTATTTTGAAAGCGTGACCAGACCAGCTCTTGTTGAAGTTTCAGGATTGGGTATTGATGGCAAAGAAATGCGTTTTAAAACAGATGGCTTGCTTGCGACCTGTATTCAACATGAAATGGATCATTTAGAGGGAAAGCTTTTCATAGATCGCCTGAGTCTCATCAAATCGAATCGCATTAAAGCAAAAATCAAAAAGTTTGGCTATGCTCCTCCGAAAAAAGATGAAGACGAAGCCGAACATAATCTAATTTAAATAAAAATAGTATACGAGGAAGCATTGAGTAAGGTCCGCATTGTATTTTTAGGAACTCCAGAATTTGCCGTGAGCTCACTTGAAAAGCTCATGAGCGATGAACACTTTGAAATCGTAGCCGTGGTTACTCAGCCCGATCGACCGGCGGGCCGAAATATGAAGTTAACAGCTTCGCCAGTGAAGCTCTTGGCAGAAAAAAATTCTCTCAAAGTTTATTCACCTGAAAGTGTTAATACCCCAGAATTTCGCGCTGAAATTCAAAGTCTTAAGGCCGAAAGTGCTGCGGTGGTGGCCTTTGGCCAAATTTTGGGACAGAAGTTTTTAGATCTTTTTCCTCTCGGATGCGTCAATGTTCATGGCAGTCTTTTGCCAAGATGGCGAGGGGCTGCGCCTATCCAGAGATCTATAATGAATGATGATTTTGAAAGTGGAGTGAGTCTGCAATTGATCGTAAAGAAGCTCGATGCGGGTGATGTTTTAGGAATTCGTAAGCTTAAAATTACCGATGAAATGAATGCCGTCACTCTGCATGGTCAACTTAAAATTTTGGGAGCTGAACTATTAAGCGTTGAATATATGGATTATCTCAGAGGCCATATTACAGGCCACTCTCAAGACGAGAGCTTGGTAACTTTGGCCGCGAAAATTTCAAAGCAAGAGGCTCATATTGATTGGAAGCTCTCAGCCCGAGAAATTTTCTGTAAAATTCGCGGTCTTGCAATGGGCCCGCAAGCATATGCGTTGAGAGAAGGCAAAAGTCTTAAAATTCATCGTGTTCAAATCAGAGCAATGAATAAAATGGCTAAAACTCCTGGTGAAGTGATTGACGTTGGGCAACAGAGTTTTACTCTTGCCTGTGGCTCAGGCGCCTTAGAGGTGCTAGAACTCCAGCCAGAGTCAAAATCGAAAATGCAGACCGCTGATTATTTACGTGGTTATCCATTAAAAATCGGCGATGTTTTGAGTTAACAGATAAGATGAATTCATGAGTAAAAAATTCTTTCAAATATCGCCGAGCATACTAAGTAGTGACTTTGCGAATCTTCAAAAAGAAGTCGAAGCCGTCGAATTAGCTGGAGCAGATTATCTTCACGTCGATGTTATGGACGGGCATTTTGTTCCCAATCTCACCATCGGTGCTCCAGTGGTTGAGGCTCTCAAGCGGGTTTCAAAAATTCCGCTCGATTGTCATTTGATGATTGAAAGTCCTGAAAAATATATCGCGGATTTCGCAAAAGCTGGAGCCAAAATAATCACTGTGCACTTTGAGGCCTCTTCGGCCCTAGAGAAATTAGCTATGCAAATAAAGGCAAATAGCTGTTTAGCTGGGATCAGCATCAAGCCTCAGACTCAGGCCTCTGAAATTTTTTCGCTCCTCAAATTCTTTGATTTGATTTTAGTGATGAGTGTTGAGCCTGGCTTTAGTGGGCAAAAATTTATGCCTGAGTGTGCATTAAAATTAGCAGAGCTTAGACGAGAAATTGAAAAACAAAATTTAAAGTGTCTTCTTGAAATCGATGGTGGAGTGAATTTAGAAACAGCACTTCAATGTCGAGAGGCCGACATCCTAGTCGCAGGCCATGCAGTTTTTCGAGCGCCCTCATATCAAAAGGCCATTCAGGCACTCAAAGAATCGAGATAGGTGAAAGATGAATAATGTCATTGAAGTAAAAGGTGAGGGCGCAACACTTGCAAGTGTCTGGCAAGTGGCTCATGAGAAAGTCACGCTCAAGTTATCGGAGCCTGCACGCGCAAAAATGAAAAAATCTCGTGATTTTATTGAGAGCCGCATGAAGAGCGGAGAGCCCATTTATGGTGTCAATACCGGCTTCGGAGCTTTTTCAAGCGTGCGCATTTCTTCTGGTGAGATTGAAGTTCTGCAACAGAATTTAATTCGTTCGCATTCGACTGGTGTTGGTACACCATTTTCAAAAGAGCAATCTCGCGCCATTATGTATTTGCGTGCCAATGCTCTTGCCACCGGTCGTAGCGGAATTCGTCCCGAGGTGGTTGATAAAATTTTAGAATTTTTAAATCATGATCTCATTCCGGTCATTCCATCGCAAGGAAGTGTGGGGGCCAGCGGTGATCTTGCTCCACTTTCGCATTTGGCTTTGGCGTTGATTGGTGAAGGTGAAGTTTTTGAATGTGATGATTTGCAAAAAACTTTGCGAGAGAAAAACATAGCGCCATTAAAACTTCAGGCCAAAGAAGGACTTTCATTGATCAATGGATGTCAGGTTATGACCGCCATCGGCATGCTTGCGGCCTATGAAGCGCAAAGGCTTTTGTGGCTGACTGATTTAACAGGAGCCATGTCTTTAGAGGCTTTACGGGGTTCAAGATCAGCATTTGATCCTGAGATTGCGGCCACTCGTCCGCACCCTGGTGAAGGCAAGACTGCGCGCAATTTAATGAAATTACTAGGACCAACGAGTGAAATCGCCAAGAGCCATATTGATTGCAATCGGGTTCAAGATGCCTATTCCCTTCGATGTATGCCCGCAGTTCATGGTGCTGCAAAAGATGCTTTGAGATTTGTAATCGAAAAATTAGAAGTCGAAGCCAATTCAAGTACTGATAATCCACTGGTTTTTGCAGAGAGCGAAAAAATCTTAAGCTGCGGAAATTTTCACGGTGAACCAGTTGCCTTTGCACTTGATTTTGCAGCGATTGCCATGAGTGCGCTGGCGAGCATTTGTGAATGTCGAATTGAAAAATTGATCAATCCTGCGATGAGTGGGCTTCCGGCTTTTCTTGCTCCAAATGGTGGCTTGAATTCAGGACATATGATTGTGCAAGTGGCAGCGGCGGCCTTAGTAAGTGAGAATAAGATTTTGTCTCACCCAGCAAGCGTTGATAGTATTCCGACTTCAGCTGACAAAGAAGATCATGTCAGTATGGGAACAATTGCAGCGCGAAAATTTAAACAAATTCTCGACAATGTTCAAAATATCGTCGCCATGGAATTCTTAGCTGGTACGCAAGCTTTAGACCTACTATTGCCGCTGAAACCTGCGGGAGCAGTACTAGCTGCGCATGCAAAGATTCGCGAGCAGGTACCATTTGCTAAAGAAGATCGGGTTTTTGCAAAAGACATCACCGTGATTCGAAATTTAATATCTTCTGGTGAATTATCTAGAGTCATTGAAAAAAGTGTTGGGCCTTTAGAGGCCTAGTTGTATCGATCTCCCGCAACTCAACGTTGGCATGGTGTCCCGACGGTGAGTTGGGGGGGGAAACGAAGGAGCTCAAATGTCAAAACCTCGCCCCATTCATGCGCCGAAAGGCTCGCAATTGACTTGCAAAGGCTGGATACAAGAAGCCGCCTATCGAATGATTCAGAATAATCTTGATCCCGATGTGGCCGAGAAACCTGATGAGCTCATCGTTTATGGCGGCATTGGCAAAGCGGCCAGAAATTGGGAGAGCTTTGAAAGAATCTTGAAAGCACTTAAAGAACTTGAGAATGATGAAACCCTTCTCGTTCAAAGTGGTAAGCCAATTGGCATTGTCAAAACACATGAAGATGCTCCGCGGGTTTTAATTGCAAATTCAAATCTCGTAGGCAAATGGGCCAACTGGGAACATTTTCATGAGCTCGATCGCAAGGGCCTCATGATGTATGGCCAAATGACTGCAGGTTCTTGGATATACATTGGTAGCCAAGGCATTGTTCAAGGCACTTATGAAACATTTATTGAGTGCGCAAATCAGCACTTTCAAGGAAGCCTCAATGGTCGAGCGATTCTCACTGCCGGCATGGGTGGAATGGGCGGCGCCCAAGCACTTGCTGGCGTTTTTGCAGGTGCAGTTGTTCTAGGCGTCGATGTTGATCCCTCAAGAATTGAAAAGCGTTTGCAAACTCGTTATCTCGACGAACTTGCAACGGACCTTGATGATGCAATTGCGAGAGTTGAAAAATACAAAAAATTGGGCGTCGCAAAATCAATTGGTCTGGTTGGCAATATGGCAACTGTAATTCACGAACTTTATAAGAAGAATTTCAAGCCAGATATTTTAACTGATCAAACCTCAGCACATGATCCGTTAAATGGCTATATTCCTGAAGGATATTCTTTAGAAAAGGCCGCTGTTCTTCGCAAAGAAAATCCGAGTCAGTATGTTAAACTCGCAACTGCGTCGATGGGTAAGCACGTAGAAGGCATGCTACTCATGCAAAAACGCGGCGCCATTACTTTTGACTACGGAAATAATATTCGGGCGGTTGCAGTTGATGCAGGTGTGAAGAATGCTTTTGATATTCCTGGCTTTGTTCCGGAATATATTCGACCCTTGTTTTGCAAAGGCAGTGGCCCATTTCGTTGGGTGGCATTGTCAGGAGATCCAAATGACATTAAAGTAACCGATGATGCCTTAAGGGAGTTATTTCCTCATAAGAAAAATCTTTTAAGATGGCTTGATATGGCTGAAGAAAGAATTGCTTTTCAAGGATTGCCAGCAAGAATTTGTTGGCTTGAATATGGAGAGCGCCATCTTGCGGGTTTGAAATTCAATGAGTTGGTTGCAAATAAAAAAGTGAAAGCGCCAATTGTGATTGGCCGCGATCATTTAGACTGCGGTAGTGTTGCGAGTCCAAATCGCGAAACCGAAGCGATGAAAGATGGCAGTGATGCCGTTGCTGATTGGCCGATACTAAATGCATTGGTCAATACTGCCTGTGGAGCCTCATGGGTGAGCTTGCATCATGGAGGTGGAGTCGGTATGGGTTATAGTATTCATGCCGGTCAAGTCATAGTTGCTGACGGAACAAAAAAAGCAGCTGAGCGTTTAGAGCGAGTATTAAAAGCTGATCCTGCAATGGGAATTTTTCGTCATCTCGATGCAGGTTATGAAGATGCACTCGAAACTGCTCGCAGCCGAGATGTAATGAGCCTTTGGAAGTAAATCAAATTCAGGGCCCGGCAAACCGAATTCAGTCAACTGCAGCCGAAACTGAGACCGAACCTGGCAGACCGCCAACCGCAGCGGCTGCCCGAAAACTGATTCAATCCCGGGACCATTAAATTCTAAAAATCAGAATAAACAGGTGCGGTATCAAGCTCATATTGTTGCCGTCTATTTTGATCTACCTGCTCTACAGGTATCTGATAGTAACGAGCAATTTTTAAATTAAGCTTTGCTTCTTCTTGGGCAAGAAAATCATTCTGATTCTTTTGAAAACTTACTTGGGTGATCATTGAATATGGAGTGCAAAGTTGCCGATTGATAGTACCTTGAAGGAGTTGTCGCATTTGACTGCAGACTGGAGCTGCAAAAACATAATTCTCAATTGAAACTTCTCGAATGAGATGAATGCAGGATTTCATAAGGTATCCACTGCTAATATCTGCTTTTAATTCGTCGGCAGTACATAGTTGATCACTTTTTGACATGGTTCGAGGGTCCGCATAAATACATTTTGGCTTGAAATTTAACTCCACAGGAATTTCTTTGGTATCAGTTGAATAGCATATTTTTTTATAGACAAATCCGTCGGAGGTTAGTTTTTGAATTTCTGACGCCGAAGAGACCTGGCTTAATAAGACAATGATCGTGCAAGCAAGCGACGATATTCTAATCAAAAGGCCGAATTTAGAGATCATTTCTTTCATATAAGTGCCTCATTTTCATTAAAAGCAGGAGTATCATTCAGTAAAGCAAAACAAGGGCCAATAAATCTATCTTACCAATTTATAAATTTTCAACTCATTAACCAGCTTACTCAATTCGCGAATACTCTGAGTCATGCTAAGTTTCGCAAGAATTTCTGGCGAAAGGCCAAATGTTGAAAGTTGAGCCGCAAATGCCTCACGAAAAATCGCGAAGTGTATTTTGTCATTATAGGTCGGCAGTTCAGTTACAATTTTGAGACTCAAATAAATCATTGAATCAAGTGTTAGCGTCCGGCCTTCAAGATTTTTAGGGAATTCATCTACCGAGAACATATCAGAGTGATCGGTGAGAAAAAATTCATTCAACTCGGCATTTACTAAAATATTTTCGGGATGTGAAGCTAGGACGGTACCATTGGCAAATAATTTTGCAATCACGGCTCCCAAAAAGTGCGCGACTCTTCGGTCTAGTTCTTGTTCGTCAACTGGCGTATTGGTGGTGGCATTTCTTAAGAAGTTTGGATCTTCTCTAAAGGAAACTCTTTGGTTGCTTGGTGCAAGCCTTAAAAGCATAGCTTGGACTCTTTGATTGCGCTTTGAATTCTTAAAACTAAAAGTTGCCAGGGCTTTGGCGCCACGCTGGTCAATTTTAGGAGCCACATTTTCAAGGTTTTGAAATTCATTTTCGGCAAATTGCGGGCTGAGCCCACCACGATCTGGATGTTGCGAAGAGTTTTCGAATTTTCGGTCAGGAGCTCCGACGCCTTTAATTTCAACCAACAAATCTTGATTGGTCTTTTCGTCGTGAATGAGAACTGGGACAAATTTATAACCAATTTTTTGCATGAGGACTCCGGTGCGACCATTTGTTGTACTCGGATTATAGACTCCGTCGAGACTCACTCCTCCGCTATCAGGGGCTGCAGCCATTAATACCGCATACTTTGCATACCAAACCTGGTCTTCATTCGTATTGATATTGGCTGTTGAAAGGTACTTTCCGCTCTCAAATAATTTTTGCAAATCTTCGGGAAAGCCAGCCCAGGCAGAAGTGGTTTTTAAATTTTCAACGCCGTCATTTACATAAAGAGGTATGAGGTGCATCTCACGTTCTGAATTCCAATTGCCAGCGAGGTCTTCATGTAATTTTCTTATGCTCTTAAATTTCGGTGGCCATTTCTGGCGATCTTCAGAATCGTAATCTCCTTTTGCAGATTTAGATTTCATTCGTCCGTTATGGTCTGTGCTATATATGAGGGGGTCTTGTTGATAAGCGAGCTCTAAGTCTCCTAAGCGTTCTGCTAAATTAACTGGAACATAGCGCTTTGAAATGCCCGGTGGAATTGCGAAGAGATCAATGCAAATATCAGCGTTTGCATACCGCGGTAGAAAGTTGAGGGCTAAGCTCAATAGCAGAAAAATCAATTTAAACAAGGTTTGGGTCATAGCTATTTCGTTTCATCTAAGTTTGCAATTTGAGCGAGATCATTGGCGACTTGAATAAGTCTTTCATTTGACCAAGATTGTGTAAGCTCAAGCAGCTTATGAATTTGTATAAAGATCAATACAACTTGAGTGACTGATCTTTGATTGAGTTTCTTTGCCGTCTCTTTTCTTCTCATAATTTTAGCTTTTAAGCTTTGTGGGGCCATATTACCAATTTGTGGCTCAAGAGATTGCAAATCTAAAAATGCTAAAATGAAGGCCTGTTGCTTTTCTGAAAGTAGATCAATTTCTCGAGAGAATGCGAGGGATCTCACTTCACTTCCATCATGAAGGTGGGCATCTTCGAATAACTGATTGAAGGCGGCCGTCGAGCCCACTTCTAATTCGGCCAAACTTGAAAATAGTTTTGCAAGCTTGTTCGTCTTTATACGCATTAAATGCTTTTTTGATCTTGGTGCGTGGTTCTTTTTTTCAGAAATGAAATCTAAAATAGCCTTGGCGTCTTTGGTGGCTTCGGCTTGATAATTTAATTTTATAAATGCGTGCGATGGGATAAAAAGATCTATAAGGATTTGTTTAAAAAGAGCACTACTTTCAGGTACCTTCAAATCTCTTCTGAGGCTCAAGTCTTTTTGGTCCTGA
>JAYUEN010000538.1:0-2798 GCA_043739185.1 Bdellovibrionales bacterium | reverse complement strand
TTATGATTATTTGAAAGATTACGAATCAACTCAACTTCATTGACCGCGAATGAAGTGATTGATAATGCTCGAACGTTCAATTCAATCTCTATTTTTTTCAAATAATCATAAAGATTTCGCTTTTCAAAAACGAGTTTTTTAATGGCGCTCTCAAAGTCAACGACTGGAAGATTTTCCCTTTGAGCGATAAAATCGGAATTGGGAAGCCTTAAGCCAGAATCTATTTGCTGCTGCCATTCCTTCATAAGGTCATTCGTTACGCCATCGAGACGACCAACTACCTGGGTAACAACGCTCATCGCATCGTCAATAGTCTGTTCGCCTTTGGAAATCCTGTCTGGAATACGCCCCAGAATTTTCATAGGAAGTCTAATGTCATGAGCCACGCGACGGGCCTTAGAAGCAAAAATCAGATGCTCCCTTGCTTCAATTAATTTTTCTTGCGTGTTTTCGAGGCGAGTCTTGCTTTGCCGCCACCATTTTAGTAGATCTGGAAACTCAGTCTCAAGTTGCTCGCTGTATTTTCCGTCACTTAAAAACTGTTGAAGAGTATTCTTTATAAATTTCTCACGTTGGCCTGTCGCACGCCGCTCTACTATGAAGATCATTGACAGAAATACGACAAAAAGAAGAATAAATCCCGAGCTTACAAGAAAAAATAATATTCGTAAGAACTGAGCCTCAATTTTAAATACCACAGCAAGATTTGTTTGGTTTGGAATCTGAGCCCAAGTGACCTGGCTAAAAAGACCCACGTCTTCAGTCTTAATGTTTTGCTTAACCAATAGTTTTGTTTGGTTAGCCGAAATAGAATCTCCGAATTCAACTAAAATATTTTGCTTCTCAAGGTTTAGATCAATTAGCGCAACTCCCTTGATAAACTCTGAGGTAAGAAGAACCCTCTGGCTTTTCATAATGGCGCCAAGTAAATTTTGCTCTTGTATATCAATTCGTTCTGACTGAAGCCAGTTTTGAATGGTCTCGCGGCTAATTTTCTGTAAATAAAAATGACAAACGAAATAGACGCCAGTGACGATCATTAGCGATGCTATGAAAAATATTGCACTTGGAATAAGGAGGTTTCGTCGAGCTTTCAAATACAAAACCTCTCAAGTTGGCCACCAATAAATTCAGGCTGATTTTTAAATAAAAATCTATGAACGTAAATCAAATCTGAATTTGCATAGGGAACCTCTTCGTCAATTTCAGTGTCCGGCAAAATCACTTTTGCGGTTCCTCGGCAATCAAGACGTTTTTCGACAGCTACTTGCCCTTCAACAGTCGCAAAATAGGCTAGCCGCTTTTCGTAAAAGGAGCGCGGAACCAAACCCGTCTTTCGTATTCGACCAACGGCAAGACCGTGCCTGAAAAGTTCAGAAAGTGCTCGCTCCAAAGTTCCAGCGAAGTCTTCACCGCAAGCACCTCCAGAAACGACACCTCCTGAATTCAAAAATCCAATTAAGATGAGAAATCTCTCGGACCCTATTTTTTCAAAGTGGGGCTCCAAAATGAGCAATTTCTTTAGATCACACTTCTTTTCAAGATCGTTCGTAAATTTTTTCTGAGTGGGCGTAAGGAGTGCTGGGTTGAGTTGGCATATTTCAAAGCCTATCGCCCGCTCATCCCACCAGGTAGCCCAAACATATCTTTCGACAGCCTCATGCCTGGCATTTTTTCGAGCAAAAATCTTAGCATCTAATTTTGAATTGATGGGATAAGCTGCAAAGCCATCTGATCTCTCGGTTTGGCAGGATTTTAGATTTTTTAAATATCCCTCTTTAAAGGCCTTGGCCTCATAAAATTCCGACAAGCCTTTCGAGAGAGCAAGGTCGGGATTTTTGTCAAATCCCGTAGCGACACTTTCACAAATGATTTCTGAGTTGAGGTCGTCGTATAAGTTTGCAAAACAATAGCCTGCCAAGTTACTGATTTCAATTTTTTTAGGAAGTACATTTTGAGACTTAAGGGCGACCACAAGTCTTTCAAGTTCCGAATTCATTTTGCCACCTCAAAAACATGCCACGGAAAAGGCGAGGTTATAGCGAAAGGCAGATCAAGCGTGCGACTGGATTTTGCAGTCACATAAAATCTTCTCATATGTGCATAGACATTAAATAGAGCTTCATCGTGAAGAAATTGATTGATGTCGGTAAATCTCTCCTTGCTCGTCGGATCTTCTTTTAGTTTTCGAATCAATTCCTGTAGACCATGGTCTTGGGTTACGAAATCCAGAGATTTATGAAGGCCAGGGGTGAATAGCATTTGCACATCTCCGGCAGCATCCTGCGCCCAAAATCCCGAGCTTCCATAAAAAATCGAGACCTTACCTGAATCGAATAGATCCGCAAGTTCGCTCCGAGTTTGCAAAGTGACAGTGGGCTGGTCACTGCCTCCAAGCTCTTTAAAAGTCATTGCCAAAGCCTTATTAAGAAATGATTCTTTTTCTGATTCAACAATACCAAAGGGCGGAGGATTTGATTTTAGTTTTTCGCGGCACTTTGCAAAATCTGATTCTTTTAGTTTAGAAAAGGATTTTATCTGCAAATCTTGATCAGAGACATAACCGGGTACAACTCTTGTGAAAATGCTGGACTCAACATTGATATATTTTGTCGCGACATTTTCAAAGTTTTTACGAAATTTACTCACAAAGACTTGTCTGCAAATCTTATCTCTAAAAAACTCATGACTTTTATTTATATCTAGGTCGGCAAAGCGAGCGGCAGGTAAAAATTGAACCTTATAATCCAATTGAAATTTAGCAAGTGCTTCGGGCTCAAAATAAGCTTCAATTCCGC
>JAYUEN010000537.1:0-2801 GCA_043739185.1 Bdellovibrionales bacterium | reverse complement strand
GAATGACTCAAATATTAGAGGAAATGAAAGGCTCTTCTGGATTTGACTTTGTGGTTAACGGTCTAGTTGATGCAAAACTTTGGGCAGGTAATGAAGTTGAAAATCTAAAGCACAGTGTCTCTTCAATTTTGGTAGATCCCAATGAGGAATTCAAAGAAACTCTGCACAATGGAAATTCAATTTACAACCAAATTCGTAGCCTCATTACGGATGCAGAAACCAGCATTGACGTTTGTACACCTTATGTTTTTGTTGCCAAAAATGAGCGAGAATGTCTCAAGCGATGGGTGATGCAAAAGCCTGGTAGACACATACGTCTCTTGTCAAATTCAGCTGCAACCTCTGATAGCGCATTGACGATTACAAGTTTTGATCGTGAAACCGCTCCGGGCCTTATGTTAGGCAATACATATGAATGTCATTATCCAAAAATCGTAAACGGACAACCCGTTATTGAAAATGGCAAACCCGTTGAAATTGTAGATAAGGGTGAATTTGATAATCATGATTTAAAAATTCGAGTCTACGAATTGGGTCGCATGGACAATAAATTATTTGCAGGCGAGACAATTGACGGCAAACCTGCTTTGGCATCTTACTTTTATGGTAAATTACACGCCAAATTTGGGATTATCGATGGCAAATTTTCTTTCGTAGGAAGCGATAATTTAGATCCTCGTTCTCGCCATCTCAACTCTGAAACCACGATGTTTGTCGAAAGCGAATACATTGCTGGTGATTTTACTCAAGCATTTGAGACCCTCGTCAGTCGCTCTTATTTATACGGGAGTCCTGAACTTGAACAAATGCAAAAGTTAAAGGCCGTACAAAAAAGAATTAAATCGATGAATCGCCTCGACAAGCTATTTAAAAAGATTCCAATCTCAGGTTTTGCAAATTAGCATTTGGGCCCTAGGTTCTTTCTTCTTTTGATTGGTTAGACACAGGAACTTAAGGGGCCGGCAGCTGGCAGGCATTTACCCGCAACGGATACAGAGTCAAAGTCTGAACCCCGAGACCGAAACAGTTAGGCGGTTGACTGCCGCTGCTGCCACGAAAACTGATTTAAAAACTAATGCTGAAGCTGGCCCTAACTAAAGGTCCCGCTCTTTTCTAATCTTTAAAGCTTCTTTCAAAGATTTAATGTCCGTCTTAAACTCTGGTAAGGCCAAGGTAATAAGATTAATTTCAAGATTGGCTAAGACACCAGCGCTCCACATGCCATAAAACACAATGCCATAATAATGAAAACACAAAATCGAAGTTAAGCTCGCCATCAAACTCAAACCAAACAATTTAGCAATTGTACTATGAGCACTAGGAAATCTTTTAAATTTTAAAAAGCTAATTATATAGGTTGAAAGTTCGGCCGCAATTAGACTCACTACAAAAATACGATGCTCCTGTACTAAGTCCGGTCTTTCAACGTAACAAGTCAATGCAGCACATAACCAAAACACCAAATCCGCCCGACTGTCTGCAATTCGAAGTTGCAGGCTTGCAATACCTAATTTTCTGGCTAAAATTCCATCGTAAATATCCGAAAGCGTTGCAATCAAAAGTACTAGAAAAAATAAAATCGGAGACGAATGTATAACCCCAAGAATCACGATGACCGGACCAAGTAAAATACGCAAAAAAATCAACGCCCAAGGTAAATATTTTAAATATCTCATTTTGAAATCCGACATTTATTTAGGAACTCTCCCTAATTAATCATTTTCGCTCGAATCAACTCGGCTAGGGATTTTACCCACTCCGGATGATCATTGAGACACGGGATGAGGTAGAGCTCCGCACCGCCGGCATTTTCAAAGTCATCTTTTGCACGAATGCCAATCTCCTCAAGTGTTTCGAGGCAATCGGACACAAATGAAGGACAGATAACAGCAAGCTTTTTAATTCCTGCTTTGGCTAAATTCGGAATTACTATATCCGTATAAGGCTCTATCCATTTTGTACGTCCCAGTCGCGACTGAAATGAGAAACTAAATTGACCATTTTTCAGACCTAGCGATTGCGCCAAAAGTCTGGTGGTTTCTACGCATTGGGCGCGGTAACAATTTTCATTGGCTGCACTTATTTGATCGCAACAATTCTTTGATTGAAAACAGTGCTTCGGATGCAATCTTTGAATTTGACGTTCAGGCAATCCATGGTAACTAAAGAGATAATGATCTACTTTTTTCTCAAGCAAATTTTCAGTGATGACTTTAGCATATGAGCTTATGAATGCTCTTTCTCTATAAAAAGCTTTGATATTCTCGACTTCACTGGTGGCACCTAATGTTTTAACCAACTCAATACAGGTGGTCGAACTACTATCTGCAAATTGCGGATACATCGGAAGTACAAGGATTTTTGAAATTTGCTCTCCTTTAAAAAAATCAAGGGCCGATTGAATTGATGGCTGTGAATAGCGCATTCCTATTTTAACTGAAAACTCGGACCCCAAATTTTCGCTTAGCCTATCACAAAGCCTTTTACTAAAAACCAAGAGAGGTGAACCTTCTTTCGTCCAAATCTTCTTATAGGCTTCACTGGATGCAAATTTTCGTTTTGGAACAATCAATAGCTTTACCAAAATCCATCTAAAGACAAATGGTATGTCGATCACATATGGATCCATTAAAAACTCAGATAGATAGCGCCCGACATCCTCTGCCTCGGCACTCATGGGCGTCCCAATATTGGCTAACAATACTCCAGCTTTTGCCACTTAAGAGATCTCCTTTTGAAAACTCAAATTCATCTGTTCAGCCATACGTGCAGATCGATCTAAAATCTTGGTGAGACCTAGC
>JAYUEN010000536.1:0-2807 GCA_043739185.1 Bdellovibrionales bacterium | reverse complement strand
TAATTCAAAGAACTGGGCCGGACAGGATTTTTCGACAGTCTTTTTTCAACACTATAGGGGACCAGTTTTATAACAGTATATCAGCCGGCGGCGGAAACTCGGAGTTTCATTTAAATCTTGAGTAGTGGGGGGCAAGGACAAGTCTGCCGACGCTAAAGAATGAGACTATATACAAAGATGCCCGCATTTTTTAACCTCAGAATGCGGGTAATAAATTAAACAGATCCAGCAGTCAGATGCTTTCAATTTAACGAGACATCTTTAATTGAGAAATAAAAGCTTGGGCCCTTTCGGAGAGAAAACGGCCTTTAAGTGAGATGAGATTTAAATTTAACTTGATCGGGTGCGCCGAATTTAAGATCTTTAATTTTTTCAATTTCAGCTCCTTTTCAATAGCGAAGACAGGAAATGTCGAAACGCCAAGGCCATTTAAAACAAGTTCTTTATGAACTAAATAGCTATTAGCAGAAAAGCGGATGCGATAATTTGGTAAGATTGCCTGTAAGACCTGGAGCTCCTGGGCGTCGTGTTCACGAGCATCCTCAATCTCTCGTGCGGCAATATAAGAATTTAATACCTCTTGATTTTTGCAATGCTTGGTTGCGACTACGACGTAAAAATCTACTGACATAATGAGATCCGAATTTAAGCTGCGCCATGATTTTGGATCGGCAAAAAAAATTCCAAACTCAAGTTCTCCTTGTTCAATTTTCTGCAGTAAGTGGGGGGCGGGGCCTGAAGCAATACTTAATATCACCTTTGGGTGACGAGCTGCGAAATCCTTCATGAGATTAGGCAATACACTTTGGATCATTGAATCACTCAAGCCGAATTGGAGATAGCCCGAAAGCTCTTGAGCTGAAGATCGGACGGCCCCCGGAATTGTCTCAACTAACTCAAAAAGTTTTTTGCATTCAGTAAATAAGCGCTGTCCGGAAGGCGTGAGATTCACGCTTCTTGTATTTCGTAAAAAGAGTTTTGCTCCGAATTCGTCTTCAAGCATGCGAACAGCTCGACTCAATGTGGGCTGTTGGGCATTCAGTTTGCGCGCCGCTTTTGAAAAACTATTTTGCTTTGCCGTCTCGTAAAAATATTTAAGTTGGCTTAATTCCATTTATACATATTCGTTATAAATTCGATAAAATCAATGCATTTGACAAATAATAAGGAGAATTACAAGCTTTAAAGCAATTTAAGGAGGAAAAATGAAACAAGTCTTAATATTTATATTTGCGCTTTCTACCTCCCATAGCATCACTGGAAACGATGAGTTTGGGCGAAAAAGTAAAATCCAAATGGCAAATTGTCCCTTTCTGAACTGAGAGCTGATCAAATGAGTCATTTTTTTCATTGTTAACCACAGGAGGTCATTTTGAAATCGCTACTTGCAATCATTTTGTTATTTGGACCCAGTCTTTTTGCGACACCAAGGCTCACAAACGCTGTACCTGAGCCCGACCAAACCTATTACCAAACTTTAGAAAAAAATTTTTTGATGCCGACATCTTCAAACTTGAATTGGAAGCAGACAAAACTTTAAAAGTGGGTCGTTGCTTTTTGTATTCCGATCCCAATAGAGCAATCCCGGCAGCTTTTTTGATTCGCTACTTACCCGATACAGCTGGCCCAATCAGCCGACCTATGAGCAACAAAGTTGCGTCTATTTATTCTTTGAACAAAGACCCTGATATTTTTGATAAAGCCGACTTTGATGGTGTGTCGACTTCGAATATTGCCGAATATAAGTACTACGGACTGTCGCGCAATCAAAACATTCCGAATGCGTTGGAAGAATATACTTACTTTGAAAGCTATCCAGACAGGATGCACGCGGCCTTTCTCAAAGCTGACAATGAATATATTTACTGGTACTACATGGGAAATGAAATTCAGAAAATCTGCTATTATTTCAGATCATCGAACTGAATTAGAATAGGCGATTAGCTTTCGAGCATGCTAGAGTAGACAGCGAATACTCCAGACCTATTCTCAATATTTTAAAGATTGTCTTGAACAGGCTGGCTCACTTCTCAAATCAGCCGGCTTAGTCGAGATACTTTTTCATAGCTTCGAGACTCGATTTGGCTTCATCTGGCATCGACTGATTTGAAAATTGTTCTCTCATATCCTCTTCGTAGGCATCGAAACACTTTTTTGTGAGTGCGGATTTAGGAAATTTCTGAATGCACTCACGTAAATATGCATGGCCCATCGAATACCAGTAAATGGGTGTTAGTGATTTTTCACACTCAGCCAGGTTGAATAGAATCTCTTGCGTCCCTGGTCCTGTCGGTTCCTTTTGAAGTTTCTCATAGAGGAGTCCTGAGACTCTTAGGGCGGTCACAACGGCTGGCTCTGCTGGTGCAATTGCGCGTGATTCCTTCTTTGGTAGATTTTCATTTATCCAAATTGCTTGGTCTTTGCTGTTCATATTTTCTGGAGAAGATTTTTCGGCCTTCCACTTTTCAAAATAAGTGATAGCTTCCTTTATGTTTTCTCTCAGATCTGCTGGAAGCTTATCATTGGCTAAGTCTTTGGTAAGGCTACGAACTGCGAGTATCGGATCACGTTTGACTCGAGCAAATAAAGCAAGTTTGCGATGGTAGGCCGTAGCGAGTTGGTCGGGAGTCAAAGCTGATTTGGGATAGTCACGAATTAATTGATCGTATTGCTCTAGCGCCATATCAAATCGTCTCGTCGTAAATAGATACTCGGCATTTTCAAATCGCACTCGATCAGTTTTGTCTGCGTTAGAAGACCAAAAACTTCGGCTTGGTGCCGGCACTTGAGTATGACACGAAATACAG
>JAYUEN010000535.1:0-2808 GCA_043739185.1 Bdellovibrionales bacterium | reverse complement strand
TTTTCAGTTTTAATTAGCACCATGTGGGGACCTTTCTTAATTTTAAGTTTGTTTTGGATTTTAGATACAAATATCAATTTCATGGCTTGTCTATTCATGACGGTTTTAATTGGTTTGGCCGGGGACAATGCAATTCAGTTTCTGTTTGCCGCAAGAAATGGAAAGTTGAATCATGGGCTCATTCGCAGAGGCGGCGGCTCACTTTCAATTTCGCTTATGATCGCATGTGCCTGCTTAGTCTTTCTGGGATCCTATTTCGTTTCACCGCGAATTTATGGATTATTTTTAGCTGTTGGAATTTTGGTTTCTACTTTTGGAGATATTTGGTTATTGAAGGCGCTTCTAAAAGATTCTTGAAGCAAACCGACTTACATTAGTTAGAAATTTTTTCGGCTTGATTGAATTCAACGGCGATCTCATCAATACGTCGAAGTGACCAAATCAAAGTTTGAAGAGTCACTTCTTTTAATTGGGCCTCGCTGAGCTTTGCAAAATCTTGTCTTTTTATAATTCCACTTAAATCTAAATATAGTTTGGTGGCGGCGCTCGGTAGCAGAGACCGAACTTCGATAAAACCCGAATCAAGATCAAAAGCGTGCTTCGCTGACCAATCGATCTCACCTTGAAGTTTTTCGATGAGCTCACTAACTGCAAGGCGTGAAACCGCTAGAAATTGAGTCAGATTTTTTTCGTGATATCTTTGTTGTATGAGACGTAGCTCTCGAATCTCCTGCATTTTATCAGCTGATGCTCCGATTGAAATGAGTTGCGCATCTTTTTGTTTTATTCTGTTTGCGTCGATTGAATATCGAAAGTTACGCAAATAAGATTCTAATTCGTCGAGAGGGAGTTGAGCTTGGTAATTGACATCTACGTCTTCAATCACTGGATTAAATAATCTAATCCTCGCTAAAGACATTTCACCAGCTTGTAGCTTTAGTGTTTCATAGTAATGTTGAATTTCATGTTCAAGATTGTCTTGAACGCCAATGAAAATAAAGGTCGAAACGTCGGGGCCAAACACTATTTTTTTTGAGTCACCAGTGATGTGTGCACCCGATTTGTAGTTAAAATCATAAAGTGGATCTAAAATAAAAACTGGTACTCTATTTTTGAATTTTGGATTTTTCTGAATTTCATTGATTCTCGCGGCCTCCTCGCTTGCAGTTCGAGACGCCTTTAGTTCATAGAGAGAATATTGAAGTAGGTATGACCGAGCACTATCTTTAAGGTTATTAACTTGAACAAATCGAGTTACCTTTTTAAACGAAAATCCCGAAATCCTGAGATAATCTTCACTCAATTCTTCTAATTTGCGGACCTCGGATTTCAGGCTCTTGATCGTCAAAGTTTCAGGCTTTTTTGATAGTGTCCTGAGGAATCTGATCGTGGATTCATTGAGGGCTTCAATTGCTTGAAATGTACGACTCGCATTCGTCTGCTCCATAAAAGTAGAAGCGCAAGACTGCTCAGCAGCGGTCACATTTTTCGCCATTCCTAAGAAAAACAGCACAATTACAATGGCCTGACATGCAAATAAGCTTCGAAATTTTGGCCAGAAGATCATGTCTTCATAAATGCCATTTATATGCCAAAGTGAGGTCCATCTGGAGGCCCTAAAATTGCAATTTCGTTCAGTTAATGAAGTTTCATTTTTTATGTGCTTTAGCATTCTCCGCAATATTTATTCTTCCGACAAAGGGCCTTGCCGTTGAAAAGTTTGACAGCGAGGCACGATGTAACGAAGTGCGACTTGATCGCGACGACAGGGCATTCACTCAAATTCCGGTTTATAATCAGGCGATAGATGTAAAATCCGATCCAGATATTTGTTATGCGGTTGCTGCATCCGAGCTGATCGACGCCCATCGATTTCAGAGTGGTGAGAACCTGGTTACTCTTTCGTCACCACTTTCCATTGCATTGAAGGCACGAAGTGACGACCTAAAGCTAGTATCTCACGAGCGGGTATTCACAATGGATGACTCAAATCCAGTAACTTATATGGTGGGTGGCGGAAACATGAAGTCGGCCTTAGAGGCAAACCAAGGTCAAAAAGTCTGCGATCAAAGATGGCTTGATGACAGGGTAAAACTCATATCTGAAAAGTCTGGCGGCCTTGCACTTGATTCATTTTTGATAAATTCAAACTTTGGGCGAAGTAGCCATATCGGACCAGAGCTTATCTCAAAGGCCATAAGTCATCTCGACCTCTTATGTGTTGATCATGTTCTTACAAATCAGTATCCCAAGCCAATTGAGTTACTACCTCCATGCGGAAACTACTTAGATGCCCAGTTAGTGCTGGCAGAAAAGTTGAAAGATCCTAATATCACTCAGCCAGAGAGAAAGAGACTTGCCCAAGATTTCTATCAGCTTTTCGACGAGGACAATGAGATTCAAGTTCTTGGTGAACAAGTGATGGCTCTTTTGGATGGGCCACATCCTCAGGCTGTCGGAATCGGCTATGTTTACTCTGCCATACAGTCGATTGAGTTTCGTGGCTCTATCGGCGCGCACGCATCCGTCATCATTGGTAGAAAAATAAACTCACAGAATAAACGTTGTGAATTTCTTGTTCGCGATAGTTACGGCTCAGAATGCAATGATAAAAATGGTCAACCTCGGTATTCCCTACCATGTGAAAATGGCAGTGTCTGGGTTGATGCACGCTCACTGATGAAAAGTACGATGGCACTGACCTGGATACCTTATTAAGAAACCGGAGAACTTATGAATAAAATAATGATAATATGTCTACTAAGTTTTTCACTTTCTGCATTTGCAGAGGTTCAGAATGTAGACTGC
>JAYUEN010000534.1:0-2813 GCA_043739185.1 Bdellovibrionales bacterium | reverse complement strand
CGGCTTCATTCATCCTTGGACTACATGAGTCCTGTTGAGTACGAATCTTTGGCGCTGGCAGCATGATTTTTGTGTCCGTTTTTTCGGGGGAAGATCAGTTTCAATTTATAATCGTGGGCCTCGCATTATAAATTCCTATGTTGAGTTTTTTGATCAAAAATCTAGGTTTCCAAAAAGTTACGGTGAAGCTCGGACAGCGGTTCGGGTCTCTGAGACTCCAACCAAAGAGATGGGCTATCAAATCCTTTCAAAAGAATTTGTGAATAGATGCTATGTTTGGGCGGTGGCCGGCCTATGCGGTGAAACTCCGAAAAGTTCTGTTATTGGTCAGTTTCACGAGCAGTTTAAATAAAGGATTGCCAGTCATCACTTTCGGCGACGTTTTTAATCAATTGGTTTCGAGTCTTAAGAAATTTTTCTAGGTGACGGCCTACAAAAAAGTCAGCAAGTTTGCCGACAGGTCCTAAAGGGCATTCGAAATCAAATACATCTTTTACCAAAGTGCCGTCATTCTGTGGCTCGAAGTAGTGGTCATGATCAAATCTTTTGAAGACTCCCTTTGTCTGTGAATCTCTAAAGTGTTTGGGTCGATCAAAGATCGTAATTTGAGTCGAAAGTTCTTGTCTAATCCAGAAGTGTCGAGCCCTCCAGGTTACAACATCTGAAGCGCCCATTAAGCCCTTGGTTATTCCTGCGATTGCAATTTCACCCGTCCAAGAAGCAGATTCAATGTGTAAGTCGACGCTGCGGCTCAGATCGAAGCATCTCTCAATTGGAGCTTGAATATATATTTCAATAGAAATGTTTCCCATTTCTTTATTTGTAGCATTAAAGAATCGACTAGGATAGTTATCTCTTATTCATCTATGAAAACTAAGCCTTATTGTTCTTTTCGAAAAGTGAAGATTGAATCCCGTGAAAAATGGTTTACAGGATTCAATCTCAAAAGCTTATTTTTGCTGACAAAGAAAACGAGCTTTTACTGAAAACTTAATGTCAGTATAGAATTTTGTGCCGGTAAAATTTGAAGGAAGTGTCATGGTAAATGGATATGCACCACCTGGCATTGGATACCGAACTTGACCACTGGCTAGTGAGAACATTGGATCGTCTTTCATTTGCTCAATTGTCAAAACACCATAGGCCACGCTATTTACTTTGGATACTATTGCAGTTTTTTTGGCTATATCAACTTCAAGATCGAAGCTTTTGCCATTTTCCACGCTTGAAAATCCAGATACTTCAATGCAACCAAATTTAGCGGTGCCGGCTTCAGCAGCGAACGCGGAAAGGGTGCTAATGCTTAACAAGATAAAGATCTGCTTTGCTTTGCTTAGTGAAAATAGCATATTTTACTCCATTTTAAGGTGAGGGTTTAGGAACATTTCAATTTTCAAATTCAAATCATGTTTTGCTTGTGGTTAATTTTGTTTAGTGCAAACTATTGCAACATTGTTAAAAGCGAGTCTTTGATTGCCAGCAGGACGTCTCAAATCAAAGGCTTCAGCCGTTACAACAGCTGCGACACCAGATCTATTCATATTTGAAGCAGCCTTACCAGTGATTAAGAGGTGAAATTTAAATGTTGATCCTTGAAGATTAGTTTTTGATTCTCCGTTACAAATGCCATTGCCACTAGTGCAAGCGCCACTTTCGATTGTATAGGTAACCCATGTATTGGCAGTGCTTTGGCCTTCTAGTAAATTGGCCTTAAGAATTCCTTCTGAACTAGTGAAAATATTGAGGCGAAAACTGTTTTCTGCGCCGCTACCATCTGAAGCACATTTATAAATTGGATCAGATGCAAGGGCAGCATTTGTCAATAATGTGATTGTAAGCGTTGAAAAAAGTGCGATAAATACACGACAATTCATGTGAAATCCTTTTTTTAAATACGGCCCATTTTTGAAAGGCCGAATTTCTTAAGATGAATACACGCTGAAAATAGATCTAGTTTCTGAAATGGACTGCAAGAGCTTTGCCAGAAATTTAAAGACTTAGGTTTGAGTTCGATCGCATTTTAAGCTCAAGATAGTCACTGAAATCGAAAATTTTACCATTAGAAGTGTGGGGGGCTGAAGATGAAGACTAGTGGGACTATCGCCAATGAGTTGACTCCCTTTCATCTGAACTTAAACTGAATCATGCGTAAGAAATCTGTGATTTAGAAAGTCCTGGTGTTGCGCGCACTAATTGTCGAATGAATCCCATCTAGAAGCTGCGATCCCTGTGATTGAAAATAGTAGCCTTTTTCTGACAAAATACTTCTTAACAGAAACGCCGCACTTAGGTATAAATGAGAATATGAAAAAGCAATTCAAATCTCTTGAGATCACTTTTGAAAATGGTATTTACCTATTTCAAGTTGGTGCCACTTCTTTTAAAGCTCGTGTCGATCAGAAACAGCCCAAGCAAATAAGTTTTTATGA
Organism: Bdellovibrionales bacterium; assembly: GCA_043739185.1. GTDB lineage: Bacteria > Bdellovibrionota > Bdellovibrionia > Bdellovibrionales > JAMPXM01 > JAYTQQ01. Next base: position 384 of record JAYUEN010000534.1, on the reverse strand, counting down.
ATTTAACGAGAAGGCATTTGATCTAAACTCCGTCAAAAATACCGAGCTATTGATAGCAGAGAACTTTTTGAGGAACGAAGGTTTTAGCTGGATGAGTATTCGAACTGGCGCAGAAGAAGATGATGTTGTTTCGTTTCCGCCTTTTGAAACACTTCAAAGTTTACCATGTCTTGATGAGAGAATCGAGATTACGATGGTCATGGACATTTATGATGGGCCGATTAGTGGCCTTCTTGTTCATGATAGCGAAATGTATTGGTTTGATTGGTGTATGGACTCAATGATTGAGCATCTTTCTAAAGATTCTGATTTTAAGAAAAACGGACGAGTTTTTTCGCTTCGACAAATAGGTCAAGAGCAGATCCAGCCCGCCAGAAAGTGGTC
>JAYUEN010000533.1:0-2819 GCA_043739185.1 Bdellovibrionales bacterium | reverse complement strand
CATTCTTAAAATAACGATGACTGAAACAAACACAGTGACAGCACTTGCTACTTTTTGAAATAAAATAAGGCTTGCTGTAATGACAGCTTCATTGATGGGAAGAAACGAGTTCATAGAAGACGCCCCCGTTTTTTATTTGAATTTAGTTTTATTTCTTCAATAAATAGATCTCGCTTAATGCGAGCTCTATTTGATTCTAAATAGGCCAGGTACTGGGCTTTTCGCATGCTTTGCAGTTCTTCAAGCATCATGGAATTAAGATTAATTTCTTGGATGCTCACGGCTTTTTCTGCAGCTTTTGGGCGGATCCCCATAATTAAAGCAATCTTTTTTGACATTTGAATGGAATTTTTTAGGGATTTTATTCTTCTAGCTAATGCTTTCCCTGAATCGGAGAGATCTCCGAAATTAGAATCAAGTTCCTCTTTTGACCACTTTAAATCCCGAGCTTTTGAATTTGCTTCTTCCATGTCTTTGATAGCTGCTTCTAGTGATTTATCGGTTTCTGATTCTACGCCTAATTCGTCAAGTAAGCCTGATAGGGCAAAGCCTACGTCTGCTGCTTCATCAACCTTATTTATTCCATTCATGACGTTTGAAGCGGCTTGAAGTCCCGTAGAAATTGTCACCGGATCAAAAGCTATTGCGTTTTCACTTATGAGCACGAGCAAACTTGCAAATACAAATTTTATGTTACACTTAAGCATTGGATAGCCTCACTCAATGATAGTTCTGGAACCGTATCTCGTAATTTCTGAAGCTTTAATTTGTCATTTTGAGAGCTCGTTAATTCCCAGTACTCTTTTTTAGTAACTTTAATATTTAATTTTCGAGAGGTCTCGCCTGTTTGAAGTAAGGTTTGCGAGTATAAGCCAGGAACGGACTTTAGTTCTTTTATAGAATCTATATTTTGATCTGATAAATTAAAGCGTTCCTTAAAGGATTTAATATCGCCGTCTAATGAGAATAAAAATCTTTGCGGTGAGTTTTCAATTAATCCGGTGTCACCGGTTTGAATTAGATCAGTTGAGAGCTGAGAGATTAAAACGACTGCGTGGCCGAACTTTCTAACATTGGCGGTTGAGAACTTAAAAAACTCAAAACAAGATTTTATAAAAAACGGGGTCTCATCACAAATGAGAACAATGCGGCCGTTATTTGGGATCATTGTTTCATAATTAAATTGTGCTAGAACTGCAGCGATTCCAGCTTGAGCAAACTCAGGATCTGAGGCTTGAAAAATCTGAGAGAAGTTGAAGTATCTTAATCTATTTTTATTTAAATTTATGGCTTCGGCACTGTCTAGGCCGAGCCCTCTGGGCTCTAGCCCTTTCTCTGCTGCGAAAGCACATTCATACACCCCTCCTTTAACCCAACGCTTTAACAAATTTCTCCTTGGGAAATTGACTTCTAAATCGTAAAACTCCTGCAAACTGGGGTTTTTGGCTTCTTGAATGTAGCTTTGAATGCAGTCTTCAATCTGGGACCGCAGGTCCTTTGAAAATTGGGTTTCACCTGTTTCTTGGATTAAGACACTGATAAATTTTGATAAAACTCCGGTTTTTTCTGCAATAGAAATTGTGGAATTTTTTATAATTTCAAATGGATTAATTCCTGATGGCGAATTAAGCTGCATTACAAATTCTTGTCCGCCTACTATTTCGCACTCTTTACTGTGAGATCCTCCGACGTCGATTTTTATGATCTTTATGTTAGGGTCCATTAATAAGGATCTTGTTAAGAGTCCGGCTAATACGCTTTTTCCTTTGCCGCTGGTGCCGATGATGAGCGTATTAAAAACATTAAAACTTGAATGGAACAGATCAAAGTGGTGAAGACTTTGATCTTCCCGGTGAAGACTTAAGCTTCGCATTGAAATATCTTTTTGCTCAATTTCTCCCCTCCACCATACGGGAAGCATTAACGGTAATACGTCGTCGACTTCACGAAGTGTTACGTGCTGAGAATTTCCTAGGAGTGATGCTAGAAAGCTAGGAGCTGCACCTACTGTTTCGATTTTAAAATCTCCTAGGGCTGCTAGCGCGGAGAGACTTTTATTTAAGTCTTGGTTGAGCTCACTTTGAGATCTTCGTTTAATGATAACTAAAAATTCGTAGTCAAAAAAGAGACTGCCTTTTTTTAAAGTTTCTGAAATGGCTTCAAACGTTGAATTATTGATAGCCGCATCTGTGGGGCTTTGATTAGAGCTAGCACTTTGTCTTAATTTTTTCTCTAAAGTTAATTTAATTTTTGTTTCATTCAGTCTTTTTATGGAGACTGTAACTTCAATGGGGCAAGGCAGTTGTTTTAGGATACTTGCCATATCTAGTTCTGAAATGGGTGTAGGCTTTGGCTTTATAAGTCTTATAACCCCTGTTAGTTCGCATCCACTTTGAATATGATTAGATGCCTTTACGAAGTCTTTTTTTGGGTCTTCAAAATGCTTTTCTAATTCTGATTTGGAAATGGCACGCACGTGCAGGCCGCTTTGCTTTACCTTTTCATACACTTGGACAAGATTTTTCACGGCTCCGGTGGATTCTTCCTTTTTACTTATTACAGATCTTAATTTAGAAAATATTTCTGGCTCGCTTTCGGTTTCAATAAATAAAAAGAGTTTCCTTGAAATAGCTCCAATTTCTTTGATCGCCTGTCCTCTCAGCGTTTGGCTTAGATCTGATTTATTTTTTGAAGAGCTCATTTTGATTCTTGATATTAGATTTGGATTTAAATCCTTTAAGAAGCCTATGAGCTTACTTTGATAGTCTTCGGGTCTTTCGACTTCTATATCGCACGGGGAAATTTCAAAACCGATCCCG
>JAYUEN010000532.1:0-2827 GCA_043739185.1 Bdellovibrionales bacterium | reverse complement strand
TATTTGTGAATCACTCACATTCCCATACGGACGAGCTTGATACCACAGATATTTGGGATACCTATCCCATTATGCGAGGCTTTATCGAGAAGGCCAGCAATGGTGCTGCAAAATCTGAATTTATTAAGAAGGGCGCCTACAGTTATTTGATCAATTACGGCGAGATGCCAAATGTAGATCATATTGCCGGAATGATTAAGTTCGGAATTTGGGCGGTCGTGAGTAGATTTCAAAAGGAAACCGCCCATGTCCCAGATATGGTTAAAGTTATTTCAACATTTTCAATCGCCGGGAAAAATAAAAAAATCAAAGATATCGAAGCTTTTTATACAAAAAATAAAGATAGCTTAGAGTCTCTGATTCAAAAGAAAGATGCGAAGACGATGTCGGATCTGAAAATTCTCTTTTATTGTTCGGATGACTCCATCAAAGATTTTACTGAAAAAATGAGCGCTGCCGCTGGTCAAATATTCTCATCGAGCAACGCCGAAGGCTTTCACAAGAATACCGAGAAATTGATTAAGTCAGATGCAAAGCTCAGACTAGAATGTTTGCCTTTTGAATAGAATTTTACCATCTCGTAAAATTGCCATATTTGAGTGAGCGCATAGATAAAATAAAGAAAATCAAAAGTGTCACAAGGCAAACAATGGTCGCCATCGATATATCGACATCGCAATGGCCTAGAAGGCCATATCTGACTCCGTTAATAAGATATAGGACGGGATTGAATTTCGAAATCAATTGCCAAAACGGATGAAGTCCGGTGAGTGAAAAAAAGACTCCTCCCAAATAAATGAGCGGCACCAAAATAAAAGATCCGACAGCACTTACTTGATCAAAAGTCTTAGCCCAAAAGGCAATGGTGATTCCTAATTGCGCAAAGATCAGTCCTCCGGCAACTAAGAAAAACATAAGAATCATCGGATTTACAATACTCAAGAAACTTCCTTCGACAAGAAAATAAAAAATCTCCCCTACAAGAAATGTGATGAGGCCGACCACAAACCCACGGCAGACTCCTGCAATTGAAAGTGCCCAAATGATTTGATTGGCACTTAAAGGAACGACTTTAAGATCTTCTAAATCGCCGGCAAATTTACCAGCGACAATTGAACTCGAGGAATTTTGAAAGGCATTGTTTAAAACCGACATCATCACCAATCCCGGAATTAAAAAGGCAAGATAAGATAATCCGCCTTCTAGATGAATATTTTTGCCCAGACTTAAGCCAAAAATCAGCAAATACAAAGTAGCGTTAATGAGTGGCGTAAAAACAGTCTGAAAAATAACTTTCAAAAATCTTTTCATTTCCCGAACATACAAAGACCAAAAGGGATTGAAGTTGAGGTCCCCGGTTTTTGCTCTTGGTTCAAGCATGTAGTACCTTCTTGATGGCGTCCTCTAAACTACCTTCACGAATCTGAATATCCTTTAGATTCTCTACTTTTATAGATACCGATGCGATCAGTTCTCCCAAATTCATTTTCGCTGGGACTTCAAATATGAGACTATCTCCTGTGCTTTCTTTCAAAAAAGGAGAGTGAACTTGTGGCGTGACTCCGTTGAAAACCATTACAATTTCTCTTTGAGTTAAATCTTTGATCAGGGCTTTTGTTGGTCCTAATAATTTGAGTTCGCCTTTTTGCAAAATTCCTACGCGATCACAAAGCTCTTCGGCCTCTTCTAAATAATGTGTCGTAAGGAGAATTGAAAGGCCTTTTGCCTTCAATTCCAAAACAAACTCCCACAGAGACTCTCGCAGTTCAATATCAACGCCAGCCGTAGGTTCATCAAGCAAAAGCAAAGATGGCTCATGCACAAGTGCTTTAGCAATCAGAAGCCTGCGTTTCATCCCGCCTGAAAGTTGTTTTACTTTTTTATGACGATGCTCCCAGAGCCCCAAACGCTTCAACAAATAATCGATATGTTCTTTGTTTTTTAAGCGGCCAAAATATCCTGAATGAAATTGCAATATCTCGACGACATCAAAGTAACCGTGATGCATGAGCTCTTGTGGCACAAAGCCCGTTAAGCTTTTCGTTATGCGAGGAGAGGTTTCAACATTGTGGCCAAAAATGCAAATCGAGCCTGAGGTTGGTTTTTCTAAAGTTACCATGGTCGATATGATTGAAGTTTTACCTGCACCATTCGGACCCAAGAGACCTAGAATCTCTCCGGGCTGCATTTCAAAACTGACATCATTTACTGCGACTAAAGCTCCATACTTTTTAACTAAATTTTTAATTTCAATCGGTGCCATTACTTCTTTTGCACCTTTAAAATTGAAGTCGCAAACTCAACATCGGGATTTTCTTTTTTCACCCAATTGAGATCCCATTCCTTTTCCAAAAGAATAACTGGTTGATCATTGAGATCGCGAAAAATCTGAAAATTGCCGTTGAGCGCCCCCGCGACGGCCCGCCCATCCTTGTCTCTTGGCCAGCGAGCAACACTATAGGGAAGCCTCTGGATTCTCACATCCAGGCCATATTCATCTTTGAGTCGGTACTGGAGCACTTCAAATTGCAGCTCGCCTACGACTCCAATTACAGGGTCTTGGCTGCCCACGTTTGGATCAATGAAGAGTTGAATCATGCCTTCTTCAGATAATTGGTCTATACCCTTTTGAAGTTTCTTTCTCTTCATAGCATCAGTTACTGTCATTTTGGCAAATAACTCAGGAGAAAATTTAGGAATATCTTCAAAAATCTTAAGCTTATTCGTGTATATTGAATCACCAATTTGAAAATTTCCGGTATCGTTTACGCCCACTATGTCGCCAGCATACGCGACATCAACAGTAGCGCGATCTTGGGCGATAAAC
>JAYUEN010000531.1:0-2852 GCA_043739185.1 Bdellovibrionales bacterium | reverse complement strand
ACTTGAAATCCATCTGAAAAGCCAACTTCTGGAGCGTACACATCACCGTCTTTTAATTTCACAAATGGAAGCTTTGAATCCAAATCACGGTCAAACTCAGCAGCTAACGTTTCTTTCGCATTTTTTACTTTCCTTTTCTTATCAGGCTTTTCTGCGTTTGGGTCAGCCCATTGAACAACATAATTGTCTTGCGATCTTACAATAGCCAAACCATCCCAATAGTTTTCACGTGCGAGTGCTTTGACATTTTCAACATGTTTAGGAGCAAAATTTGGAGCCAGCTCGATAATCACTCGCCCACTTGCAAGCTCGAGATAAAGTGCATTCCTTGGATCAAGTTCTCGCCAATCACTTGCCGCAGATGCGGCAATGACTTCTGCCATTGTCTGATTTCTTGAATGAGTCTTAGAAGACTCTGATTTTGGGGTCTCTGCTGCAAGGAGTTTTTGAGCCGATACAAATGCGAATAACAAAAATATATTTTTCATGCCTTTATAATGAGCTAAAGTCACGAAAAGCGTCAATGACTTATTGAAGAACTTTAGAGCAAGAATAAAATTCTCGCATCTGAGCGAGATGAGAAAAATCGTCAGGAGTCGCAGTTCCAGTATCATTATACACTTTTTGGCAAGCCTGGATTTTTGAGCATGCGTCTTCGCAAATATCCTCGTATGAACGCTCGACATTCAAATTTCCTTGGGCAACCACTGTACAAATCCACCTATTTGCTATCACAACCCGTCCGTATATTGTTTTGAAATGCGTACATTCGCCAGTTGAAACATCGGCTTGGCAAGAAGTACCTATTGAAGTTTGGCAGTTTTCTAAAGCCAATTGATAGGCCTGATTTATTCCAAAAATTTGATCTCCGGTTTCTTCAGATACCCCTTTGAAATTAAGCGCAATCGTTTCTCGATTTGAAACGCTCAAATCACAACTCGGTGTTGCTTGCGCAAAAGTTACCGAAAATAACGTATACACAAACGCAAACCAAAGGATCGTCTTCATTAAAAAACTCCCGTTCATGAGATAACTCACTAAATCATCCCGGCCTGAGGCAATACTAGTAAAAAATCAAGTCCAGTGATTCTTACCTCAAATTTTTGTCAAGAAACCTTGATATATATTTACCTAAATAAAACCTAATCTATTCAAACCTCATAGATTCAAAAAAGCCCTTAAATATCTAAGGTTTTGAGACGTCAATTCCGTTAAGTAGAAATGCCGATGTATCCAATTACAAAAACTACTACGCAAGCTCATTTCTACAAGATTACCATCTGTGGTCTAGCAATTTTAATTTCACTGATGGGTTCTCCAATTTTCTTAAAAGCTACTCACTTGCCCTTGTTTGTAAGCTGGATTGGAATGCAATTTAATACTGCATTACTTTTATTTTTTATAGGCATCGCTTTTTTACTCAGCTTCTTCAAAAAATTTGAATTCGTAAGGATGTTGGGCTTTGCTGCATTCACTCTGAGCGGAGCAACTCTTTTTGAACATTTCTTTGGAGTCGACCTAGAAATCGATCAGCTTTTTCGAATTGCCGAAACTTCGATTCTTGGCCATCCCGGCAGAATGGCACCAAACTCAGCCGTAGCTTTTTTGGCATGTAGCTTAGCAATCATCATCACCGCAAGAAATCGCCCCCGAGGAAGCCTCGTGTTTATCAGCGGTATTCTCGGCGCTCTTGCCTCGGGTCTCGGTTTCGTCAAAATATTCAGTGCGACCTTCGGCATTTCTGGCACACTTGATCCCGGTAGCTTTTTACACATGACCTTGGCAACGGCAATAGGAGCTTCGCTTTCGGGAGTCCTCTTGATAATTAAAAGCATAAAAAATTTGAAATATAGTGAGAGAAATTCTTATCGTCTTCTACCTTTTTACATTACTCTTTTTTTATTTACGAGTTGCTTAGGGCTCTGGCAAGCCTTGATGATTGATGAGGCGAAACATTCAAGGCAACTCATTTTGACCAAAACCGAAGAAATTAAAGGAGATATTCATGAACGACTGGAACAAACCAGCCTGGCGATGAAACGATTTGCTTCGCGAATCGAGTATCTCGGATTCGCCGACAAAGAATATCTCGACTTAGACGCTAATGCTTATCTCCAACAGCTGTTAGCAATTAAACGTATTGGTTTAGTTGGTACAAACTTAAAGGTTTTTTGGTCCTATCCAAAAAACATTCAGGATCAAGTTAATATTTTTGACCAAGCTAGCGATCCGAGCCGACTTGCAAGCTTTAGAGAAGCCCTCGAAACCCGCGAGCCAGCTCTGAGCGGTCAAATTGAACTCCGCTCTGGAGGCATAGGTTTCATTTTGCCAACGGCTCTTTATCGAAAAAATAAACTCATTGGATTTGTGTACGCCACAATTGAAGCTAAGAAAATTTTTAGCAATTTGCCCGACTCGAAACATTTTGAAATTTTAGTTCGTGAAAATGGCCGTGAAATCTTTAAAGATAAAAAACCAGACGCAAATCAAACCGATCTCGCAAGCGAAACCAACTTTACATGGAGTCGTGCAATATTTGAATTGGTCGTTACCCCAACCGATGAATTCGTCAATCAAAGCCGATCTCGGGTTCCTTATCTGATCTTATTTACTGGAGGACTAATTTCAATTTTAATTGGATATTTCCTTCAATCTGTCGCTCTTGCGAGAAGGAAGGAACTCAAACACATTTCTACTGAAAAGCATATGACCAATCGACTCAACATGGCCTTGAAATCTGCTCAAATTAGTATTTGGAGTTATGATCTCGAGACACAAGAATTATGGCGCAGTCGCAATCACGATGAAATCTTCGGTTACTCGCATAGAATTAAAAATTGGGATATTGAGAC
>JAYUEN010000530.1:0-71991 GCA_043739185.1 Bdellovibrionales bacterium | reverse complement strand
TCGTCTAAAAGCAAGATGGGATACTTTTGGTGAACCCTCTGATGATACACTATTTGAGCTATTTTTAAAGCTAATATCAAGGCTCTTTGTTGACCCTGCGAGCAGTAAAATCTCGTGTCTTTTCCGTCGAAAAAAAATTTTATGTCGTGCTTTTGTGGACCCACTAAAGAATGCCCTGCGCCGTACTCACTTTGGCGTAATTCTGCCATTCTTGTTTGCATAAAATTGAATATTTGCTGCTCATCCCAAGTGTTGGCCGACTCATTTGAAATAAAATATTCATATTTTACGTTGGCCATGGCTTTACCGAAGATAAGCCCCGTCGCATTCTTGAAATCTGCCCAGATTCGCTTCAAAACCTTCAATCTGAGTTGCGTCAAATGGGTGGCCAAAACCAAATAAATCTGATTGAGACTTTCGAGCGTCAATTGTCGGTCTTCTCGAAGCCCTTTCTTTGCTATATCCTGAAGCAAAGAATTTCGGGAGCGCAAAGCTCTGCCAAACTCCGATAATATTTTAGCTTGGCTGGGGTCATCACTTAAAACAAGCTCATCAACGAGACTGCGGCGTTTTTCAGAACTTTCTTTTATGACATCTAAACTTTCAGGTGAAAAAAGTACCATTGGAATGAGCGTTTTTAAAAAGTGCGATGAAACTTTTTTGTTATTTAAAAAAAATTCTTTTTTGGAGTTTAAGATATGGGCCTTCACTTCATATCCCATATTTCGATGTACAAAATGGCCAACAATGCTGGCGCGATCGATCGACTCTTTTTCTGAATCCTTAAATTGTACAAAACTAGATGCTTCAGTAGGTCGAAAGGATTTGCTCTGACTGAGAAGGTAAACGGCTTCTAAAAAATTGGTTTTTCCCTGGGCATTTTCACCTAGAAAATAGTTTTTATTAGGGTTCAAATGCAAAGATTGCTGAGAGAAATTTCGAAATTGAAAAAGTTCAATTTTATTAAGTTTCATTAATTCGGATCATTTAATAAAATCAAGTTGGGTCATTCGTCTCAGCCTGTTTAGATCCGCATGGGCATAACCACGCAAGTATAATTGACGTCGTTATGTGGCCTCATGAGTCCAGGAGAGAGCTGATCATTTAAATTTATATCGACATTTTCATCTTCAAAGCTGTTAAGAACATCTAAAATATATTTAGCGTTGAAACCAATTTTCATTTCTTCGCCTTTATAATCAATCTCAATTTCTTCTTTGGCATCACCTAAGTCAGGATTGTTTGATGAAATTTCTAAAATATCTTTGCTAAGAGAAAGTGTTACACCCTTGTATTTTTGATTCGACAAAAGCGAAACTCGTTTTAACGAAGAAAGAAGTATCTCGCGGTTTACTAAAACTTTTCTGTTTAAGTTTTGCGGAATCAACATCTGATAGTTCGGATATTTTCCTTCAATCAATCTTGTCATCAAAATAGTTGAGGCTGAACGCACAATGAGTTGCGGACCTTCTATGGCCATTTCAACCGGACCGGTTGCTTCATCGAGAAGCTTGCGAATTTCAAAGAGTCCTTTGCGCGGAATGATCACACCTTGATTTACTAAATTTTTAGAATTTTTTTCATCAATTTGACGACTTACCAAACTCAATCGATGGCCATCTGTTGCCACCATTTTGAATGAGTCTTTTCCTTCTAAAGAATACTTTTCGAAATAAACGCCATTGAGGTGATAACGAGTTTCATCGTTGGATACGCTGTAAATCGTTTTTTCAATCATTTCTGAAAGCACCTTGGGATCAACCTTCATAAAATCTTTTGTCGAAAAGCTAGGAAAAATTGGATACTCATCGGTGCTAATTCCTACGATATTAAAAACCGATTTATTTTGTTTGATCTCAAGCCAATTATTTTCTTTTTTAGTAATGAGAATGATTCCTTCTGCAAACTCTTTGATGATATCGAATAAGTTTTTGGCACTTGCAGCAAGTTGTCCGGTGGCACCCCTTACGATCGGTGCCTCGTCGGTAATGCTGACTTCAAGATCGGTGGCAAAAATTTTTAAAGTTTTATTTTCGACCTGCAATAAAACATTTGCCAGAACCGGCATGGTGTTTCTTTTTTCAACAATATTTTGAGCACGAGCGAGCAAAGAGACTAAGTTTTTCTTTTCAATTTCTATAAACATATTTTTTCCTAATTTATTTACTCTTTTATATAATTAAAAACTAGTAGTAATAGTAGGGCCTGTTGAAATCACAAAAACACAGCTAACATATTAAAAATTCGAGAAAATCCCTGTGGAAAAGCTCGCTCTCAAGTGAGCCTTTAAAGCATCTCAAATGTGGAAAAGCAAGTTCCACATTTTTGTACACGGGTTTTCCCACAAACTTAACCACATTCACTATTCACAGCCCTGTGATATTGTGGATTCGCGATTGCAACTCCTCAATATCTCTTTTCAATTCGATATCTTTATCTTGTTGATCTTTGATACGACTAATGGCGTTAATCACAGTAGTATGATCTTTGCCTCCAAAATTTTCGCCAATTTGAACCAGGGATTTATCAAGGTTTTTCTTGATTAAAAACATAGCTACTTGCCTTGCAGTAACAATCGGCTTGGCTCGACTTTTAGATTTTAGATCAACCAACTTGACCCGAAAATGATCTGAAACCATTTTTTGAATGTCTTCAATCATAAGTGTGCTTACGCTGTCATGTTGAACAAACATCTTTTTAGATTCTTCTAAGTTAATTTCGAGACCACGAAATTCGGTATACATTTTCACCTTATTAAGGTTGCCCTCAAGCTCTCGAATGCTGCGCTTAGAAATTCGGGCAATATAATAAACGACCTCTTCGGACAGTCGCAATTTCATTTGTTCCGATTTATACCTTAAAATGGCTACCCTGGTTTCAAGGTCTGGCATTTGGATGTCGGCAATCAGCCCCCACTCCAAACGCGTTCTAATACGATCCTCAAGTCCGACAATGTCTTTGGGCATACGATCGCAAGTCACGATAACTTGTTTACCCTTTTCGAAAAAATCATTCAGAATATTAAAGAACTCTTCCTGCACGAACTCGCCATGCTTTAATTGATGAATATCATCGAGCAATAAAATATCGCAGCGCTCACGATATCGGAGTTTGAATTTGTCCATCTCCTTGTGGCGTAAGGCGACAAGCAATTCGGTAATGAGTCGGTCAGTAGAAAGACAAAAGACCCTCAAGTGTGGTGAGCTTTCGCGAATCCAGTTTCCCACGGCGTGCAACAAATGGGTTTTACCCATTCCGGTTGGTCCGACTATAAATAGAGGATTGTACCCTCGTGCTCCAGGATCTTTCGCGACAGTAAACGAAGCTGCGTGCGCAAACTCGTTGTTTCTTCCTACTACAAAATTGTTAAAGGTATATTCTGGGTAGAGAAAGCTTGTTTTGGAGCTCTTTTCATCAGTTTGAAATGGACGGCCCGCGTCCGTAGATCCTTGGTTCTGGCTTAAAGCCTGTTGAAGAGCGTGTGGATTTTCTGGTTCAACATGAATGTGTTGGTTGGTTACGACGAGATCCACCTCGAAAGGATTCTCATAAATTGAAGAAATTTCAGAACAAATCCGATCAAATAAATTTTCTGAAATCCAATATTTATGAAGATCTGTAGGAACCCCTAAATGAAACTTACGCCCTCTAGGACTGTCTTCTACGCCCATGAGCTCAGTAGGCTCAAACCAGGTTTGCAGAAGCTTATTGTCTGAATTTTTCGACTTTAGCTTGGACTTTACGAAATTCCAAAACTCTATATTAGCGCTATCCATGAATTCCCCTCAATTAACATAGGCAAATTGATCAAAATCCCCCGAGCATCCTTGAAAAGGATCCAAAAACGCTCATTTGACCAAAAACTAAGCAAGGCACGTCATAGCAAGTCTTGCATTAGTTTTCAACACCTTGACGATTCTGCTGCAACGTGCTTTTATCCCTCCACCTGAAAAACCAAAAATTCAAGGTCGTATTAAAAAAGACGTATTTTTCAAAGAGGTAGTATTATGAAAAGAACATATCAACCCAGCCGTCGTCGCCGCAAAGCCGTTCATGGTTTTCGCGCTCGTATGGCATCTAAAGATGGTCAAGAAGTCCTAAATCGTCGCAGAGCCAAAGGCCGCAAACGTTTAGTGGTTGAAGTTGGCGGCAAGTAAGCCGACGCTTAAAGCACTGATCGTCTTAAAGAAAACGACCGACTTCCAAAACATTCAAAAGCATGGTCTTCGCTACAAGCCCGTATCTTGGCTCATTTTTAATTATATTAAAAATGAAACCGAATATTTTCGTTGTGGTTGGACGCTTTCTCGAAAGGTTGGATCAGCAGTGATTCGCAATAAATTGAAGCGCTGGTCCCGGGTCTTTTTAAAGAAAGCTTTGAAGCAGGGGGAGCTTGCCGAAAGAACTCTTGATCTGAACTTGGTTTTTCTTCAAAGAGATGATGGTTTTTACCGAAATCTGAAGTATAGAGAGTTTGAATTTATTATGAATAAGGGATTTTCTCATATAAAAAAGTACCAAACCAAATGAAAAAAAGTATCGAAAAAAATTTAAATTTGTTTCTGAAAAGTGCTGCGATGCTTTTAGTAAGGTCTTATCAGCTTATGTTGAGCCCCTTTCTAGGTGGTAATTGCCGATTTGAACCAAGTTGTTCTCAATACGCAATTAGCGTTTTGCAGGGACAGAGCCCGTTAAATGCAATTCGATTGATCGCCAAGCGAATTCTAAAATGTCACCCCTTGGGCGGACAAGGATATGATCCAGCACCAGAACCGTCTATTATAAGAGAAAGAAGTTTTAATTCATGAGCGAAAATAAAAACTTTTTAGATCCTAAAATGATTAGCACGCTGGTGGTGATTGCAGGGTTTTGGATGGCCTGGTCTTATTATATGGACTTGAAATATCCTCATAAAGACGCGCCTCCCCAAACAACTATTGAGGCTAATAAAAACTCTCAAGTTTCACCAAATGCGAATGTAGATACTCCGAGTATTGCAAAATCCAGCGAAAACCAAGCGGCCACGACGTCGCCTTCAAAAGAGAGTTTAATTGAGTATTCGAGCCCAGAGATGAGCTTTCAAATATCAAATATGGGCATGGGTATTAAGAACATTGATATAAAAAAGTATAAGAGCCGTGAAGAGCAGCCCATTATGCTAGGAAGAGTTAAGTCAGAACTTCCTTTTTCAACCTATTCTCTCGCGGGAAATGCGCCGATAGAATTTAAAATGAATCAAATTGATGCCAATAGCTTTCATGGGAGCGCTCAATTCGGTGGCGCTGAAATTACTAAGACGATCAAGATTCATCCCGAAACCTATAGTATGGACATTGAGGTTGAAGCAAAAAACCTCGGCGAAGAGTTTAAAGGATTAGTAACCTATTTGAGTGATTTGTTAGTGGATCAGAAAAAGAGCGGCTTTCTTTCACCACCGATTGAAAAGCAAGAAGTCTATTTTTTACATGACGACAAACAAACGAGACAGGCGCTGAATTCAGAAAAGGCCTATTCTGCTGAAGATAAAAATATCAGCCTTTTGTCTTTAGACCTGCATTATTTTGCTTTGGCGATTGCTGAAAACTCTGAGGTGTCTCCGAGCGTAAAGGTACAAATACCAGAAAAAGCCGAAATCGCAACCGGAGCGCTCATTTACTCCAAATCCGCGCTTGCGAATCAAATGAAGATTCGCTTTACAGCTTTTGCCGGGCCAAAGTCTTTTGACTTGCTTTCAAAAGTCGATGAGCGCCTCGGAAGCGTTGTAGATTATGGGACTTTCGCTATTTTGGCGCGACCACTTTTATCAGTAATGAATTTTTTCAATGGATTGGTACACAATTACGGACTCGCTATCATTTTGCTGACGCTATTGGTTCGCGCGCTCGTTATGCCGTTTAATATCTATTCATTCAAATCGATGAAGGTAATGCAAAAGCTTCAACCCGAAATGAAAGCACTGAGAGAAAAGTTTAAAGACGATCCAGCCACTCAAAACGCAAAAGTTATGGAGTTAATGAAAACCAATAAGGCTAATCCTCTGGGCGGATGCCTTCCGATGTTATTGCAGCTACCGGTGTTTTTTGCGCTTTATCAAACGCTTGGTCAAAGTATAGAGCTTTATCGCGAGCCCTTCGTATTTTGGATTCATGATTTAAGCTTTAGAGATCCATTTTTTGTTTTGCCAGTATTGATGGGAATCACAATGTTCATCCAACAAAAAATCACACCAAGTAATATGGACCCACAACAAGCAAAGATCATGATGTTCATGCCAATTATGTTTACTTTTTTCATGGTATCTTTACCAAGCGGACTGACGCTGTATATTTTCATCAGTACACTTTTTGGAATCACACAACAGTATTTATTTTTAAGAGAAAAAACACCGAATCATACTCAGGTAAAACAGGTGCAAGCCTAGGAGGAATTATATGGCAGGATTTTTTAGTAAATTATTTGGCGGAAAAAAGAAAAGTGGTGAGGCCACGGCTCTTGAATTGGCTGAAAATGCAATGGCAGGAATTATCGAAAAGGGTAATTTCGAGCTTACATTTAAGATCACAAGTCAGGGCGAGAAAGACAAAGAAGAAATTACCTTTAATCTTGAGGGCGCGGATGCCAGCCTCTTAACGGAAAAAGATGGCGCCTTTTTGGATTCAATTCAAATGTTTATTAAAAGAGTAATTCAACATCAACTTCCAGAGTCGAGAGTTGAAGTACACTTTGATTGCAATGGCTACCGAGAAGAGGCCAATAAATCTTTGGTTGAGCTTGCGGAGAAATTACGTGATCGCGCCTTAGAACAGGGCCGCTCTGTTTATTTAAGAGCTTTGCACCCAAAAGATCGTAAAGTTGTTCATCAATATCTCGCAAATGACGAGAGAGTTCGAAGCCGATCAGTAGGCGATGGATTATTCAAAAAGATAAAGATCTATCCAGTAAAAAGCACGAAAGCCGAAGGCCAAGCGGATCATTCCGAAAACTTGTAATTTTATGGTTCTAAACAAATGAATACGCGGGATAAAAGCCAAAGTTTATTTGATTTGTCCCTTACAGATGCGGACTGCATTTGTGCTATTTCGACGCCCCCAGGACACGGGGGCATTTCAGTAGTTCGGGTTTCAGGACCAGGCAGCTTTGAGATATCACAACGTGTTTGCCGGTTTCTTCCCTCCGCACCAGAGTCCCACCGAATATATTACGGTTTCGCTGAACAAAAATCAGACCGCGAAAAGATTGATGAAGTATTGGTTGCATGTTTTTCTGAAGGGAAATCTTTTACGGGAGAAGAGTCCACAGAGATTTCTTGCCATGGGAGCCCTGTTATAGCCGAAGCAATTGTGCAAGCGTTGATAGAAGCAGGCGCGCGCCTGGCTCGCCCCGGAGAGTTTACCTGCCGCGCTTTTTTTAACGGCCGTATCGATTTGGTTCAGGCAGAGAGTGTTTTGGCTTTGATTGAAAGCCAAAGCAAACAGGCCTCGAAATTAGCTCTAAGACAACTTGAGGGAGAACTTTCGAAGGAGTATTCAAAAGTTGAGGATGCTTTTTTGTGGGTTTTGGCTCAGATCGAAGCAGGCATCGACTTTTCTACGGAAGGTCTGAATGTAGTTTCTTATGAAAAAATTTTTGCTCGCCTTGAAAACGCAAAAAAAGTTGTCAATGCGCTTTTGGCTTCTTATGAAGCCGGCAGAATCGTTCGCGACGGGCTTGTAGTCGCGCTCTTAGGGCGGCCGAATGTCGGCAAATCAAGCCTCCTAAATGCGTTGCTCAACGAAGATCGCGCTATTGTAACTGATGAACCTGGCACAACTCGCGACTTGGTGAGCGCGAGCTTGAGTCTTGGTGGCGTTCGCGTTGAATTGGTAGATACCGCAGGCATTAGGGAAGCGAGCAATAAGGGAGAGTTAATTGGCATTAAGAAATCCCTAGAAATGATGAAATCCGCTGACATTGCCCTTTATGTGATTGATGCGAGCGAAAAAGAAATACTTAATTTGGACCAGTTCGCCGCCCCAATGGCGCAGACGCGGGCGATTTGTTTTAACAAATGTGACCTCGTGAAGTCCTTGGAGCTGAAGAGCGTTGATGGGATTCCCGCATTTAATTTAAGTGCTAAAACTGGCCAGGGCCTAGAAGGATTAAAAAAGTGGTTGGCTAAGCAGGCGACGGAGAAGTCTTCTGACACTCAAGTTGCCGTTTCTCAAGCGAGACATTTTGAATTGCTTTCAAAAGTTCTTGGAAGCTTGAATTCTGCTATTAACCTTATAAAAGAAGATCAAAGCTCTGAGTTTGTTGCACAAGAGCTGCAGCTCGGAATTCGCTCGATACATGCTTTGCTTGGAAAATCATTTGATGAGCAAGTGATCGATCGTATTTTTAAAGAGTTCTGTTTAGGAAAATAGGAAAAATGACTAAATCTGAAAAGAGTTTTGATATCATAGTGGTCGGAGCTGGCCATGCGGGCATTGAGGCAGCGCTGAGCTGCGCGCGATTAGGCAAAAAAACCTTGGTTATAACAACAAACTTAAGTCGCATAGGCTTTATGAGCTGCAATCCTTCAATAGGCGGATTGGCCAAGGGCCATATGGTTCGCGAGGTTGATGTTCTCGGTGGCGAAATGGGAAAGGCAGCCGATGCGAGCTGCATTCAGTTTAAACGCCTGAACGCTCGCAAAGGGCCTGCAGTAAGGGGCTCGCGCGCACAATGCGATAAGGATATTTATTCGGCTTATATGCAAAATGTTTTTCGATCTGAAGAGAATCTTAAGACCCTAGAGTCTGAGGTGAAAGAAGTTTTAATAGAGAAACGTAAATGCATAGGGGTTCGCCTTGAAGATGGCGCAGTAATTTCCTCGAAAGCGGTCGTTATTACGACAGGGACCTTCATGAGAGGCATTATGCATATGGGCCTCGATCAAATGTCGGGAGGTCGCTTTGGAGATAAAGCAACCATTGGAATTTCAGATCAACTCAGAGCCTTGGGTATGCAAGTACATCGCTTAAAGACCGGTACGCCGCCCCGACTTGATGGTGATAGTATCGATTGGAGCAAAACACTTCCCGAAAATGGTGACGAAGTTTTTTATCCATTTAGTTTTTTTGGCGCCAGGGAGCTGCAGCTTCCCCAAATTGCATGCTATATCAGTCATACCAACGAAAAAACGCACGAAATTATTCGCCAGAACTTAGATAAGTCACCGATGTATTCAGGAGCAATTGAGGGTATAGGCCCGCGCTATTGCCCAAGCATAGAAGACAAGGTTGTTCGCTTTGCGGACAAAATCAGCCACCAGACATTTTTAGAGCCCGAAGGGCTCTCAACGAAGTCTATATATTTGCAAGGAATATCAAGTAGTTTGCCGGCAGAAATTCAAGATCAGTTTTTGAAAACCATTCCTGGGCTCGAGAATGTGAAGGTTTTGAAACATGCTTACGCGGTTGAATATGATTTTATAGAGCCGACCCAGCTGTTTAAGACTCTTGAAACCAAGGCTGTAGAGAACTTATTTTTGGCCGGCCAAATTAATGGAACTAGCGGCTACGAAGAGGCCGCGGCCCAAGGACTGGTTGCAGGCATAAATGCATCTAGAAAAATATCTGGTGAAGAGAAGTTTGTCCTTGAGCGGGACGAGGCATATATAGGAGTTCTTATTGATGATCTCGTTACCAAGGGAACAAAAGAGCCCTATCGGATGTTTACTTCGCGCGCCGAACATCGGCTTTTGCTAAGGGAAGATAATACTCTAGAGCGACTATTTAGTATTTCAAAGGGGCTTGGCGTTTTGGGCTCAATGGGAAAAGAATGTGGTGAGCAAATACTTTTTCGGCAGCATACTCTTAAGACAAAACTGGGTGGCAAATATTTATATCCAAATTTAGACACGCTTGCTCGCCTTGAAAAGCTTGGAACTAAACGAATTTTAAAGCCAACGACCTATGAAGAATTGCTTCGACGAACCGAAGTTAATTTTAGTGACCTTTCTGAGCTAGACGAGGATTTTGTTGAGAGCGAAGACATTTTTACTCCTGTAGAGATTGATATAAAATATTCTGGCTATATCGGGCGCCAGAGAGAAATTGTGGAGCAAACAAAAAAGCTTGAGCAATTTTCAATTTCCGCCGATATAAAATATGAAAAGATTCGCGGCCTTTCGCATGAAGAAGTTGAAAAACTAGAGCGCGTGCGCCCCGAGACCCTTGGTCAACTTCAACGAATAAGTGGAGTCAATCCCTCGGCAGTACAGGCAGTTTTGGTCTATTCTAGGGCGAAAAGTCGAAATCAGGAGAACTTGAGTGAGCTTTCACAGCAAAAGAGAAGCAAGAGAGAAGGCGAAGGAAATCGCCCAAACCAGCACTGAAAAGAAGCTTTTAAAATGGTTTCCAGAGCTTTCAGGCACGGCGCATCAAAAGCTAGACATTTATCTTGAAGAACTTTTAAAATTTAATAAGGCAATTAATTTAATTTCCGCATCTAGCGCTCCCAGGGTGGAGGCGATTCATTTTGCCGACTCAGTACTCGCCGCGAAACTCATTTATCCAGCCCTACATTCAAAACATACGGTTTATGACTTTGGTAGTGGCAATGGATTTCCTGGTATTGTTATGGGTATAATTTATCCTGATTTTGAATATATTTTGGTTGAAAGAGATATTAGAAAGACCGAGTTTTTGAAACACATAATTGCGAGAACAGGTCTTTCGAATGTTAAGACCTTGGTAAAGTCAATTGAAGAGCTCCCAGAGGGAAGCTGCAATAATGTTGTAACTCGTGGCTTTGCGGCCCTACACAAGTGTATGTTGCTGGCCCGTAAGCCAATGGCCAAAAGTGGCAAGCTTTTTCACCTTAAGGGCGATAGCTTTGCTTCTGAGCTTGCAGGGGTTCCATCCCAATTGTTTTCTCACTGGAACGCAAGCCTGGTTGGAAATTATACGCTTCCGGAAACAAATAGTGTTGAGACTGTCGTTTTAACTGAAAAAATAAGTGTTTAAACTTCAAAATTGTTCTACGTGGAACAAAAACATATAATCTACTCTGCGGCGCCGGCCCTTACTGTCTTTTCAGCCGGAGCCGACTCGCCAGGAGGTGCTTTGTCGGGAGTCTCTTTCTTGCCCGAGGATTCTTTTTTAGCCCCTGAATATGCACTGGCAGCAGAGTCTGCATATGATTTAATACGCTTGCTTAGTCTGGGAACGCGTTGGTTCCAGTCCCTGCTGGCAGTGCTTAGTCGTTTGGAGGCCTGATAGTCTGACCACTCTTCGGCATCTGGCCAATGAAGATGTTTTTCAAAGTACTTTGGATATGTGTGCTCGACATATTCCTTTCTTTTGAGTGCTCTTAAGCTGAAATATCGCGCTTTTTGACTAAGCACTTGAATCTTCGCCTCGGTATCGTACTTTTTTCGAAATTTTGACTTCGCACTATTGTCGCCAAGCTTTGTCGCGACAATATCGTCCTCAAGACCCTGCAGAACTTTCTTTTCTTCCTCAACGGCCGCTGAATTTGCTTTCGCGTCCTTAATTAAGTCATTGTAGATATTGTCGGCCAGCTCAGGGTTATCAATTGGCTTCTCACAGGACGAAATCAAAATGCCCAGGGTCAAAACCGTGGCTAGTCGCGCAAGAGCACGAACGAAATTGGCAATGTGCCAGTGGCGACCAGCACGGCCACCGGGCAGGTGAGCTGCCATTTCGAATGTTTTTGCCAAAAAATAAATCAAAGTATTCATAAAAAGTGTTCCACGTAGAACATCGGCAGAAATTCTTTAAAAAATAACTATCCATTAGTCCAAAAGAGAGGGATGATTCCTCGCCTGGATAATCAAATCAAGATCATTTACGAAAAAGGGGTGGTCAGGTGATGAGAATAATTTGTATTGCAAATCAAAAAGGTGGCGTTGGCAAAACAACCACCTCCGTAAATCTCGCCTCAGCATTGGCGAACAAGGGTCGACGGGTTTTAATTGTAGATATGGATCCGCAGGGAAATGCCTCTAGCGGATTGGGATTAAAAAAATACGAATATCAAGATAACAATATTTATCATGTTTTAATTGGCGAGGCTCCGATCAAAGGAGTTATTAAGCCTACAAGTAATCCAAATCTATTTGTTGCTCCAGCAAATCCGGATTTAGTCGGCGCCGAGATAGAGCTGGTCGACGTTCCCCAAAGAGAATTCAAATTGAAGCTGGCTTTTAAAGCGCTAATAAATGATTACGACTATATTTTAATTGATTGCCCACCATCGCTAGGGCTGCTTACGCTTAACGCCCTATCAGCAGCAAACACCTTTATAGTACCCCTTCAGTGTGAGTACTATGCCCTTGAAGGACTCAGCCAGCTTTTGAATACCGCGGGCCTTGTAAAAAAGAGTCTCAATCCTGAGCTTCGAATAGAGGGAATTGTACTCACAATGTTTGATACGCGAAATAATTTAAGTCACCAGGTAGTAAGCGAAATTCAAACCCACTTCGGAGATAAAGTTTTTTCAGCAATTATCCCGAGAAATGTTCGTTTGAGCGAAGCACCCAGCCACGGCCAAGCGATTATTGATTACGATGCGAAATCAATTGGCGCCATAAAGTATATGGAGCTGGCAAATGAGTTAGACCAAAAAGTAATGGCATCAAGACAAAGCCACGCTGCGCCAAGCGAAAACAAAGAAGCATTTGATAGGGGTTTAGATGTCCAATAGTACAGATATTTTATCAAACAACCCAAAGAAAAAATCATTAGGAAGAGGCCTTGGCAGCCTTTTCGGAGACAGTATTCAAGAGGCCAAAAAAGAACATACCGGGGCCTTTCATTCGCCCGATACGCTCCCGCCACCAGCGCATGAGCCCATTAAAAAGACGCAACAGGCCCCCGACGAACACCAAAGACTTTGGACCGTGGCCGTTACCAGCATTCATCCAAATCCAAATCAACCGCGTAAAGAGTTTGAACCCGAAGCACTTAAAGAGCTTGCGGACTCTATAAAAGAAAAAGGAATTCTTCAGCCGATAAGTGTGCGCCGAACAGAGGCTAATAAGTTTGAAATTATTGCGGGCGAAAGACGCTGGAGAGCCGCACAGAAGGCGGGCCTCCATGAGGTGCCCGTAATTATTAGAAAGTCTGACGATCAAGACTCCTTTGAGCTTGCGATTATTGAAAATATTCAGCGCTCTGACCTCAATGCAATGGAGGAAGCTGAGGCCTTTGATTTGCTTATGCAGAAGTATGCTCTGACTCAACAAGAGATTTCTCAAAAGTTAGGAAAAGAAAGAGCAACAATTGCAAATTCCCTTAGGCTTTTAAATCTTCCACAAGCCATCAAGCAGATGCTACGACAAAATCAAATTACAACCGGACACGCAAAAGTAATCCTTTCTCTCGAAGACCACGGCCAACAGATTTCAATTGCAAAAGTCGTCATTTCAGAAAAACTCTCTGTTCGAGCCACAGAAAAGCTTGTGGCACAGAGTAAATTTCGTAGTCAGACAGCAGGAAGCATTTCCGCAGATCAAATGGCAAAGTTTGACATCTCGAAAAAACTTACTCAAGGCGTCTCAGAGGAGCTACAAAAACTTCTTGGAACCAAGGTCGCAATTGACTACCATTCTGGGAAAGGCCAAATCTCCATTTCGTTTTATAGCGACGAACAATTTAACGCTCAACTTGAAAAGATCAGGACCGCATGGCTGAAGTAGAAAAAATAAAAATTCCAGCAAGCCCACAACCAACACTTCCAACGGACCACATCACCGCCCTGCTTGACCAGGGCGCATTTTTTGAAGGCAAACTCACTTTTGAAGGCACAGTTCGTATTGGGGGTCAGTTTAAGGGCGAAATCTTCACGCAGGACACCCTCGTTATCAATCAGGGTGCGCTCGTTGAAGCACAGATTGAAGCGGATGTGCTAATTCTAAGCGGCGAACTTATCGGAAATGTCTTTGCCAGGCGCCGGGTAATTATGCATCCGCCAGCCGTTTTTAAGGGAACAGTTACCTCGCCAAGTCTTCGAATTGACGAGGGCGTGGTTTTTGAGGGCGCCTCTTATATGTCATCAAATTAGACTTAGCCAGCCGACGAAAAGCCTGATTTTAATCTGGCTTAATCATTGCTTGACCAATTCCAGAATCAGATGCTAATTCAAAAAGCCAAAATTCATCTCGGGATATTAATTTAATGCAAATAGTATTATCACTGCTAACCGCACTTGGAGTTAATCAGACACTTTGGATTCAGCTTGGGTGCTTTTTGGTTTCCTACATCGCCCTCACCGAGCTCATTTTCAAGCCCTATATGAAAGCCTATCATGAACGCGAAAAGCGTACTGTGGGTGGCGAAGAATTTGCGATTCGAATTATCGAGGAGGCCCAAGAACTCACCGGGAATTACGAGAAAAAAGCCCGGGAAATCAATGCTGACATCAAGAGTATGTACGATATAAAACGCACCGATGCGCTTCGCGACTACGAGCAAATGTTGGCCGACGCCAGAGAAAGCTCAAGCCAACTCATAGAAGGCGCACGAAAGAAAATCAGCGCAGAGGTCGAAAGCGCACGTAAAAAGTTGGCGGCGGAAATACCAGCCGTCAGCAGCGCAATAGCGAGTCGTCTCGCCGGCAAGGATTTATAAAAATGGGCGAGCCATTACCAAAAGAAGTCATTTGGCAATTTGTTAACTTCGGACTTTTTGTAGCGCTGCTGTTTTTTCTGTTGAGAAAAAAAGTTGTGGCATACTTTCAAGAGCGTGAAGCAAGCTTTAAACAGGCGCTCATAAGAGCCGAGCATGCGCGCAAGGAAGCAGAACATCAAAAAAACATAATCAAAGAAAAACTCACCAAGCTAGAGGCCTCGGCTGCGGCTGACCGCGCACAGGCTCAAAAAGACGCAGAAGAACTAAAATTCAAAATTATTTCAGAGGCCAAAGAGCTGGTTGCTAACTTGAAAAAAGAAACCGAAAGAACCGCCGAGTCCGAGATTCAGAGGGCCAAGCTTGAGCTACGTGACGAACTTCTTAATGGAGCAATTGAACAGGCCAAGAAAATTCTCAAAGAAAAAGTAAACGAGCCTGATCAAAAGCGCCTGCAAGACGAATTTGTTGAAAAAATTCAGGTGGTGCGCCAATGAGAATTTCTGATATCGGGAACCGCTACGCAAAAGCACTTTTTGCTTTAGCCACAGAAAACAAAACGCAAGAAAAGGTTTTTTCAGATCTCCGGACCTTAGAGCAAGTAATTGTTGAAGATAAAGAGAGCTTTGCGTATCTCACGTCAGCCACTGTTCGCCCCGAAGACAAGCAACGAGTTTTAAAGGCGGCGGTCGCAAAATCAGGAATTAGCCAAGAGGTTGAAAGCCTTCTTGACCTTATTGCCGGAAGAAACCGTCTCGCCATTTTTTCTGAACTTACACACGCATTTCAGGCTCAAATTGACAATGCAAACGGAGTGGCTCGAGGCCTTGTGCGGTCGGCGTCTACGCTCGGCCCAGAAGAGCGCAAGCAAATCGAAACAAAAGTTGAAAATGCCATAAAGAAAAAAGTTATCATGACCTACAAAGTAGATGCCGGACTAATTGGTGGCCTGGTTGCACAAGTCGGAAGTTATACTTTTGACGACACCCTAGATTCCCACCTTCGCAAAATACACGACGACTTAAACAGGAGAACAGTTTAAAAATGGAAATGCAAATTCGCGCAGATGAAATTAGCCGAGTTCTAAAAGAACAAATCAAAAATTATAGCAAATCACTTCAGGTGAGCGAAACCGGAAGCGTACTTTCCGTTGGAGACGGCGTCGCAAGAGTCCATGGCCTTGAATCAGCAATGGCCGGCGAACTCGTTGAGTTTCCGGGAGAAGTTTTTGGAATGGTATTGAACCTTGAGCAAGCGGCCGTGGGAGTCGTTATTTTGGGTGAAGACAGAACCATTAAAGAAGGCGACAACGTAAAACGTACAGGAAAAATTGTTCAAGTTCCCGTTGGAGAAGCACTTTTGGGTCGAGTGGTTGATCCACTCGGAAATCCAATTGACGGACACGGACCAATTAAAACCCCCCATACACGCGTCGTCGAAATGAAAGCAACCGGAATCGTTTCGCGCTTTCCCGTACACGAGCCGATGCAAACCGGCATTAAGTCAATTGATGCCCTTATTCCGATTGGCAGAGGCCAGCGCGAACTTATTATTGGGGATCGTCAGACCGGCAAAACCGCAATTGCGATTGATACAATTATCAACCAAAAAGGCCAAAACGTTCAGTGTTTTTATGTAGCCATTGGACAAAAGAAATCAACCGTGGCCTTGGTTGTTGAAAAACTCAAAAGTTCAGGCGCAATGGAGTATACAACAGTTATCTGCGCGTCCGCATCTGATCCCGCGGCCATTCAATTCTTGGCACCCTACTCTGGCTGCGCAATGGCAGAGTACTTTCGAGATTCAGGACGACACGCGCTCATCATTTACGATGATTTGACAAAACAAGCCCAAGCTTATCGTCAGCTGTCTTTGTTGTTGAGGCGTCCACCGGGGCGAGAAGCTTATCCGGGAGACGTATTTTATATTCATAGCCGACTATTAGAGCGAGCAGCCAAACTATCAGAAGAAAAAGGTGGCGGCTCATTGACCGCGTTGCCAATTATTGAGACGCAAGCAGGTGATATTTCCGCGTATATTCCAACAAACGTTATTTCAATTACCGACGGGCAGATATTTTTGGAGAGCGATTTGTTTTTCAAAGGGATTCGACCGGCCGTTAACGTGGGCAAATCCGTTTCCCGAGTGGGCGGAAATGCGCAGATCAAAGCGATGAAGCAAGTGGCGGGAGCCTTAAAACTTGAGCTTGCTCAGTTTCGCGCGCTTGAAGCCTTTGCGGCCTTTGCATCAGATTTAGATAAAGCATCTCAAACACAGCTCGCGCGTGGACGCAGGCTTGTAGAGCTTTTAAAGCAGCCGCAATATATGCCCGTAGTAGTTGAAGACCAAGTCATTATGATTTTTGCGGCTTCAAATGGTTATTTGGATGTCATTCCTGAAACCGACGTAAAAAGATATGAGTCTGAGTGCCTTCAGTTTTTCCACGGAAAACATTCTGGAATTATTACAACTTTGAAGAAAGACAAAGCTGTAAAAGATGATACCAAGAAAAGCCTGACCGCTGCGATGGACGAGTTTAAGGCTATTTTTGAAGTTACTCAAAAGTCATAGGCAGAAGGCGTAATATAAATGGCAAGTCTTAAGGATATTCGAAGCAAGATCGAGAGTACAAAAAATACTCAGCAGATTACGCGCGCCATGAAAATGGTTTCCGCGGCAAAGCTTCGTCGCGCCCAACAAAACATATTAAATTTGCGGCCCTATGCACACGGCCTACTTGCAGTTATCGGCGATATTGCTTCAACAAATCGTTTAGAGCACCCGCTCTTGTCAGTCACTTTGGAGCCAAAGAAAGTGCTTGTCGTTGTTTTAACGAGCGATCGCGGTTTATGCGGGGGTTTTAATACCAACGCCTGTAAGGCTGCGGAAAAATACTATCGAGCAAACAAAGAAAAGCTTGAGAAGCTCGACTTCATTTTTGTAGGAAGACGCGCGACCGATTATTTCAAGCGGCGCAAAATCACTGGCATTGACAATATTGCAAGCCTTGAAAAAGTGATTTCTTATACCCTTGCGGCCAATCTTTCGAACAAACTTCTCGAGTACTATCGTCACGGTGAATACGACGAAATTAAGATCATATACAATGAATTCAAGTCGGCCATTTCACAGAATGTTGTAGTTGAGAAACTATTGCCTGTTGATATTGTATCGGCAAAATTCGAATCTTTGACGAGCCCAAAGGACGAGCAAAAGTTTTCAGGAGATTTTTCTAAAGACATGATCTTTGAGCCAGCGCCTGAAATAATTATTGATCAGCTACTCAACAAGCATTTCGCAATTCAGATTTATCGCACCATGAGCGAAAGTGTTGCCTCTGAACACGGTGCCCGCATGACAGCAATGGAAAACGCAACCAAGAATGCTGGCGAAATGATTAATTCATATACGTTAACTTATAATAAACTAAGACAAGCCTCGATCACGACAGAACTGATCGAAATTACCAGCGGCGCAGAAGCCTTGAAAGCCTAGGGAGCAGAACAATGATGGAAATGGGAAAAATCAGACAAGTAATGGGACCAGTTGTTGACGTTGAGTTCTCTAGCGAAATGCCGGCGATCTACACCGCGCTAAAAGTTTCAAACAAATCAATCAGCAATGAAGAGGGCAACCTCACCCTAGAAGTGGCTCAGCACTTAGGCGATAATGTTTGCCGCACAATCGCGATGGATTCTACCGAGGGTCTTGTTCGCGGCATGCCGGTTACCAATACAAAAAATATGATCATGACTCCGGTTGGACGAGGAGTTCTTGGACGAATTTTGAATGTGGTTGGTCAACCCGTTGATGAGGCCGGACCAGTAAAATCAGATGTAATGTGGCCCATTCACAGAGCCGCTCCAAAATTTGAAGACCAGTCAACAAAGGCCGAAATGCTGATGACCGGAATTAAAGTGGTCGATCTTCTGGCGCCATATGCTAAGGGCGGAAAGATTGGATTATTCGGTGGCGCCGGCGTAGGGAAAACAGTTTTGATTCAAGAACTCATCAATAACATCGCGACTCAGCACGGAGGCTTCTCAGTGTTTGCGGGTGTGGGAGAAAGAACCAGAGAAGGAAATGATCTTTGGAGAGAGATGACTGAATCAAAAGTTATCGAGAAAACTGCGCTCGTATTTGGTCAGATGAATGAGCCACCCGGCGCGCGAGCGCGAGTGGCTTTGACCGGTTTGACAATTGCAGAATATTTTCGTGACGTTGAAAACCAAGACGTTCTTTTGTTCATCGACAATATTTTTCGCTTTACTCAAGCGGGCGCAGAAATGTCAGCTCTTCTCGGTCGAATTCCTTCAGCGGTGGGGTATCAACCCACACTTGCGACAGATATGGGAGCTCTTCAAGAGCGCATTACTTCAACCAGCAAGGGCTCGATTACGTCGGTACAAGCGGTTTACGTTCCTGCGGATGACTATACTGATCCGGCACCAGCAACGACATTTACTCACTTAGATGCGACCACAAACTTAGATCGTGATATTGCAGCTCTCGGTATTTATCCTGCGGTTCATCCACTTAACTCGACTTCGCGATTAATGGATCCAAATATTTTGGGAGTTGAACATTACAATACAGCTCGCGGTGTTCAAGCGCTTTTGCAAAGGTACAAAGAGCTTCAAGATATTATTGCAATTTTGGGTATGGATGAGTTGTCTGAAGAGGACAAACTCGTGGTTTCACGTGCTCGCAAAACCCAAAGATTTTTGTCTCAACCATTTTTCGTGGCCGAACAGTTTACCGGCATGCAAGGAAAATACGTCGACATCAAAGATACAATTCGTGGCTTCAAAGAAATTTTAGAGGGCAAACACGATGAAGTTCCAGAGCAAGCGTTTTATCTTGTTGGGACAATTGAAGACGTAATTGAAAAAGCGAAAAAGCTTTAATCGGGAATTTTGATTAGGAGTCCTCATGTTTCTATTGAATTTGTTTACGCCTGAAAAAAAGCTAGTTCAGAATCAAGAGATTGAAGAGGTTTTTGTAACCGCAGAAAGAGGCGAGCTCGACATTCTGCCGGGCCATGCGCCATTGATGACAAGTCTAAGCCCGGGGATTTTGCGTTATCGTCGCAAGGGCGAGAACACATTTATTAGTATCGCGGTGAGCTGGGGTTATTGCCAGGTCAATCCAGACGGCGTAAAGGTTTTGGCAGAAACCGCAGAGTTACCAGAGGAAATTGATGTTGAGAGACTTGTGCGCTCGATAAACTTGTCTAATGAACAGCTCGCAAAAATAGACGCTGATGCCGAGCTTGTTGAAAAACACCTTAATAAACTAATGAGATCAAAGGTTCGCAAAGAACTCGTCGATCAACTTAAGCAAACATCACATTAATTCATTAAAATCGAATCAAGATGAAACTGAATTGAAACTTACAGAGCACGAATTGGCGCTCATGGGGCCAATGAGGATTCATTTGCAAAGCGGAGGAACTCTTTTAAGCGCGGATCTTCAAATCGGGTGGGAAGTTCAGGGTTCAAGTTTGGTTACCACAGGAAAACTTACCTACAAGCTACCTTTCAAAGACAGAGTAGAGCATCAATTTTCAGGAAAAGACCGCATCGGCGGATCTTCACATATTCAAATGGAGAGTTTTAGTTTTTCAGAGTCAGGTGGTGGACGTGGCGGCTGGACTCACGTGCCTCAGGAAAATAAAATAGTCTTTAAAAGCGCAAACAAAGAAAAGCATTTCAATACGGAGGATGACGAATTTAGGACCCGAGCCGTTCTAACTCCTGGAGCCATCTTATTTTGTGCTTTAAGGCTTGAGTCTATCGAAACGGCGGGCCTCTATGTCGGCGCGAAGAGAAGCTATCGAACTAAATTTTTGGTGAGTGAAGTGCCTCCTTTAAATAGGAAAATAAGCATAGCTTATTCAAAACAAGAGGCATTGTTTCAAAGTTTCAACGTCGCCACCCTCGTAGTCGAGCCAAACTCACGCAAGCTAATTGGCGGCGATATCCTTTTGCCGATTTTTGGAAAATTAGTTTTAAGGGCACTTTAGTTGGCCCATAAGTTGGCCGTCATTTTGCAAAAACATACAGCACATACATAAAAATTAATCCGGGAGCATTAAAATGATAAAGAGCATTCTAACACTGACGATTTTGGTCATATCACAAATTAGTTTGGCAGCCGCGCCACAAACTGGCTGTACAAACGATATGGTAATAGAAGCCAAAAGCATTTGGGACAAAAGCCTTCAAAGTTATTCTGCTGGTGCATTGTCGATAGCATCGACGTTGATGGCAGAGGCCAACTTTGTACAAACTGAAATCTGTGCTGCGAAACTATCTAAAGTAACCGCATGTCCACAGCTTTTGCGGGCCACAAGAGAATTGGTTGCAGCAGAGAAGAAAATGATTGCCGCGGGAGCAGGACCCTATTCCGAACTGCTCAATGCAATCAGTTTAAAAAATGAAGCAGAAATTTTCTGCAAATAATCCCAGTCGAAGTTTATTCTCTATTTTGAACTGGGCGCGCGTGAGCTTGTTGCGAATGAATTTAGATAGTCAGCGGTGAGCGCGCCAATATCAGGGTGCTTAAAATAAATATCTAAAACATCGGCAAAGCGCTTTGGGTTTTTAATTAAAGATTGCGCCTCAGTATTGACGACAATGGTATGCTGGGCAGAATCGTCATTTAAAGAGTTTACCAAGCGCGCACTTCTGGTGCCTGAAACATAAATTATGGCATAGGCAGAATCATTTTTGTTCAACACCAAATCGATTTTTTCAGCGCTCAGATTTTGTAGGCTTTCATAGCGTGTTCGCAGATGAAATGGGGATGACTTCAATGAGCGATAAAAAGCTTCATTTAAAGAATAGACCAAAAACTTGGTTGTAGAGAGATCGTCAAAATCAAGCCGTGAGATATGGCGACGAGGCTCGCTGTGAACTTTGGTCTTATAAGAATTGAAAATGTTTTCTACTGCACTCTGTGAGATTGCACGAAGTCCTGGACTGCGCACGCTCGCGAGCAGGGACTTGGCGTCAGGAGCCTTTGGCAAATCAAAACTCGAAAAAATGCGCTTAATTTTTAAAAGTCGGAGTACACTTTCATCAATTCGAGAAGAAGGAATCTCGCCATTTTTTACCGCCGCAATGAGGCCTCGGATTACTTTGAATTGCATTTTTCGATTCCAAGCCATCATGACAAGGTCAACGCCTGCATTGATGGCGCGTTTGGCGTGATCAAGTGCTCCGCCGCCGCCAGCTCCGCCCATTTCAATATCATCGGTCATAACAATTCCGTTGAAACCAATTTGGGTTCGCAGAACATCTTGAATGAGCGTTTTTGAATAGGTGGCAGGAGCAAGACTCGGATCAATTTTTGGGAAAGCAATATGTGCCACCATAATGGCATTTGCACCGCCGCGCTTGGTGAGTTCAGCATATGGAACCAAGTCAGAAGCCAGTAAGTTTTCAAGGCTGATATTTTTTTGCGGTGTCACGAGATGCGAATCTCCGGCGACGCCTCCGTGGCCAGGAAAATGCTTTGCCGTTGGCAAAACTCCACCGTCACGCAACCCATCTGCGAACTCTAGGCCCATATCAGAAACAATTTGTGGGGTCTTTCCGAAGGCACGTGTGCCGATGAAAGTATCTTTGATTGGGTCGGCAATGTCTAATACGGGCGCAAGATTCATATTGAAGCCGAGAGCTTTTAGAAGTGTGGCGGTTTGAACGCCCGCATCGTGAACCAACTTCTTATCCCCAGCTTCTGCAAGTCCCTGTGCGCTCGGAAGCTGGGGCATGGTCTTGATGCGGATCACATCTCCTCCCTCTTGATCGACGGCAACGAGAAGCGGCGCAAATGAAGATTGTATTGATTTGGTTTGGGCCTGATAAAGCAAGTCGGCGGTTTGTTTGGCGGTGCGAATATTGCGACTGAAAACGAGAATTCCACCGGGATGAAGTTTGCCAATTAGGTCATTGAGACTGTGATCGGCATCTGTCCCCATAAAACCGAGAATAAAAAGTTGACCCACCTTTTGCTCGAGACTCATTTTTTGCAATAGTAATAGCTCATTTTCAGGCGGTGAATCTGCTTGTGCCGAAGAAAAAATGAGAAGCGCCAAAAATAAGAAAAAGCCGCTTTTTAAATTAAGAAACATCGCTTTATTTTAGCAGTTTGCCCAGGGGAAGAGGCCTCCAAAAGCAAAAATTGGATGATAGTCTGGGTACCAAAAAATAAATTTAAATAAGCTTCAAAAGCAAGTTGAGCTCTTCGTGAATGTTTGGCCAGGAAATCGTGTTCATGCGGATGATGAGGCGCATATCGGGCGTGATCGAGAACTTTTTATTGTCTCGCGAAGTCAACTCAACGACTTTGGTCGCAGGCAAAGGCGTTCGATCCGTAAAAGAAAGTGAAATTGTCTTTGGTCCAGAACTGATATCGCGAACGCCGAGCTGGCGACATTGCGAACGAATCAACATGAGTCCCATCAAATTTACGACAGGCTCCGGGAGCTTTCCAAACTGGTCTCTGAGCTCATCTTCAACGCGGTCAACGTCAGCCAAGCTCTCAATTTGCGCGAGCTCTTTGTAGTAACTTAATCGTATGCGGATGTCGGGAATATAATCATTTGGAATAAGCGCAGGAATTCGCACATTGATTTCAGGCTCAAGGCTTTCAACGACGTCTTCTCCTTTTGCGGTGCGAATCGCCTCGTCTAAAAGCTCCATATACATTTCGTAACCAACGGAGTCGATGTGGCCAGACTGACTTTCTCCTAAAATGTTGCCAGCGCCGCGCAGCTCAAGATCGTGATGGGCAATACGGATACCACTGCCAAGCGCGGTATTTTCTTGAATAACTTTAAGGCGCTCTTGCGCGTCCTTTTCGAGACGTTTATTTGCAGGAATAAGCAAATAGCAATATGCACGCTCTTTGCTTCTGCCGACACGGCCTCGCAATTGATAAAGAGTCGCGAGGCCAAGTTGGTGGGCGTTGTCGATGAACATGGTATTGGCTCTCGGATTATCAATTCCAGACTCGATAATCGTGGTGCAAATCAATACGTCAATTTCGTGATTAAAAAAGGCAAGCATCGTAGATTCAAGTTCGTGTTCGGCCATCTGCCCGTGACCGACTCGGATGCGCGCACGAGGGACCATCTGCTTTATTTCGTCGGCCAACTGATAAATGCTTTGCACACGATTGTGCAGAAAAAAGACTTGGCCGCTGCGAGCGATTTCGGATTCGATGCCTTTGCGAATTGTCTCTTCATCAAACTTTGTGACGAAGGTTCGCGTAGGTAGCCGATCGATCGGTGGAGTATTTATGATTGAAAGATCTCTCATTCCGAGCAAGCTCATATTAAGGGTTCGTGGAATGGGCGTTGCAGAAAGTGTGAGCGTATCAACACTGACGCGCACTTTTTTAATACGCTCTTTATGGGTGACGCCAAACTTATGTTCTTCATCTATTATCATGAGCCCGAGATCTTTAAAGGCGATGTCTTTACTCAGCAAGCGGTGTGTACCAATAATAATATCGAC
Source organism: Bdellovibrionales bacterium (assembly GCA_043739185.1). GTDB lineage: Bacteria > Bdellovibrionota > Bdellovibrionia > Bdellovibrionales > JAMPXM01 > JAYTQQ01. Next base: position 47,855 of record JAYUEN010000530.1, on the reverse strand, counting down.
CGTTCCGGCCTTTAATTCGCTGAGAGTTTTTTTGGCTTCAGCGGGAGAAATAAAGCGATTCAATCCGCGAATTGTTACGGGCCAATTCTTAAATCGCTTTTGAAAGGTTTCAACGTGTTGAAACGAAAGAACCGTGGTTGGAGCCAAAACAGCAACCTGCTTTTGCGCCTGAATAGCCTTAAAGGCCGCACGAATAGCGACTTCGGTTTTACCAAAGCCAACGTCGCCGCAAATCAGGCGATCCATGGGTTTATCACCGACCATATCTGAAACCAAATCTCGAACCGCCTTGAGCTGATCGTCGGTTTCATCGTAAGGAAAGGCGGCTTCAAATTGCGAGAAGTCGGCATCATTTTCAGGAAACGGCGGTCGGTGCATTTGGGCGCGCTTGGCATAGAGCTCGAGCAGATCATTTGCAATTTCGCGCAGGTGATTTTTGACTTTGGATTTGGTTTTCTGCCAGCCGGTTCCGCCGAGCTTATCTAAAAGAGCTTCACCACCGGGGCCACCATAACGGTTGATTTGATTGATACGGTAAATCGGCAAATAAAGTTTGTCGCCATCTTTGTATGAAATTTGTATGAATTCGGCATCAATGCCTGCAATAGGCATGACTTTGAGCCCTTCATAAACACCAATGCCGTGAAGCGCGTGCACCAAGCGATCGCCGAGATTGAGGTCTGAAAAGCTAAGGCTTCCGGCGCGAGACTCGAGAGAGCCCTTGGTTTTGTGCTCGCGCTTTCGTTGCTTTTTGCCGAAGAAGTCTTCGTCGCGCAGAAAGATCATGCCTTCATCGTTGAAGCGCAGACTCTGTTCGATCGGCCGCTCAATGATATGTACTAATTTTGAATTTTCATTTTGTGCGTCCGCCAAAGAACTCAAATCGAAAAAACTTTCAGCTACGAGCAGCGGTTGCAGACCCGCCTTATCGATGACAATTTCAAGACGCTTGGCTTGCGCTTGAGTAGAGGCACAAATAAAGACGAGATTCTTTTCATTTCGCCAGACGGAAACGCGTTGGGCACAGTCAGCAGCAGCTTCGGGGGCGGCGGCACGATCTTCAAGATAACTTAAGTCTTGTGTGCTCCAGGAGCACTCATGAACAGTGCCTGAGCTGCCGCCTTCTTGCAGAAACAAATTATGAAAGGCTATTCGACGCCGACAAGTTTCAAGACCAAGCTCTTCAAAAGCAACAAATAAACTTTCAGGCGTCGGCCGCAAAGCATGTTTTTCGCTCTTTGAGAACTCTTCGCGTAAGCCGTGAATGAGTTGGTCGGAGGCATGAGTTAAATCCGAAGGCTGAAGCAACCAAAGAGCGGGCGCCAGCTTAAAGTGATCAAGTGGCGAATGAAAGTCTTCATAAAAATCCCCAAGCAAAAAATCCATTCCAGGAAAAATTTGCGATTGAATTATAGACTGAAGAATTTGATCTTTTTCGCCAAGGTCTACTCCACGCTTAGTGGCATCGACACGGTAGCGATTGGCGGCATTCATTCTGAGCTCATCGGTATAGATAATTTCTCGCGGTGGAATGATACTGCAACTCTTTATAGACTCAGAACTTAGACTGCGCCCCGAATCAGGATCAAAAAATCGCATGGACTCAATCTGGTCACCAAAAAGTTCAAAACGAATCGGATGTTCATGAGCCGGAGAAAAAATATCGACGATGCCACCGCGAATGGCAAAGGTGCCGACGTCTTCAACTACAGGAGAAGACTGATAGCCCAACCGATTCAATATTTTTGAAAGCTCTTTGGGAAGTTCCTGAGCAAGCTTCAAAGATAAAAAGTTAGTGCGCAAGATATTGGGCGGAAGAGTTCTCTGCATGAGTGCAGTTACGGAAGAAATAAAAACCGTCTGTGAAGCTGAGGATTGAGCCGCAAAAAGAAAGCCCATTCGTTGAGCAACATTTCGTCCGCTAGGATAGAGTCCAGAATAAGGTGAGACATCATAAGAACTTAGAAGGCGTGTAGAAATATTCGGATTGAAAAAAGCGAGCTCTTCTTGAAAGCGTTCCGCTGCCCGATCAGTGGGCACAACCACAAGTTGAGGCGAATCCCAAATGGCGGGCGAAGTGGATTGGCCCAATAATAAGGCGAGTGCAAAGCTTGAGCTCGTGCCGGTAATATTTAAAGTTTCAACTTCTCGATCCGAGAGGCGCGCCAGCTCGCGCTCAAGAATTTTTTCAAAATGCAAATCGAGCGGAAGAGACAGCATCTACTCACCGCGACGACAATGGGGGTTTTTAAAATAGCTTGTTGAAATCATCTTATATTCCTTAGAAGATAGAGACGCGCAGACATAGCATTCTTGAGCAAATAAGAATAGCCATTTCAAGCTTTTGAGATGGTTGACAAAGCTTAGTGAATTTTTGGTTTTGGAGGCCTGGCGTGAGCAGTATTCTTCCGATTATAGTTTTATTTTTTATCGTCATTGGCTTTGGCGCCGGAATTCTATTTCTGTGTTCTTTTTTGGGTCCTAAAAAATCCCCAAATCCAGCCAAAGATATGCCATACGAATGTGGCGTGCCGGGAACCGAAGCGGCCGACTCGAAAATCAATGTGAAATTTTATCTCACCGCGATTCTATTTATTATTTTCGATATTGAAATTATTTTTATGTATCCGTGGGCCGTTACTTTTTTAGATGCAGTCAAAAAAGGCGAGGGCGCTTATTTGCTTGGGGCAATGGGAATTTTTGTATTTTTGTTTGTTTTTGGTCTTTTTTGGGAAGTTAAATCAAAAGCCCTTGATTGGGACTAAGCCATCTATTTGAAGGACATTAAAGCGTGGGCGCAGATAAATTTGAAATAACGGTAAATTTAGTAAAAATGATTGTTATCTTTTTGATGATGATCCAAATCGTGCCCATTTTGGTGTGGGTTGAGCGCCGAGGCTCGGCCTTCATTCAAAACAGATTCGGCCCAAACCGTGTCGGCCCACTTGGCTTAATGCAGCTTTTGGCGGATGCAGTAAAATTTCTTTTTAAAGAAGAATTTTTGCCAAAGCAAGGCGTGGCTCTTTTGTTTTACGGCGCACCCGTAGTTGCATTGGTGCCAGGGGTATTGGCGCTTTGCTCGCTTCCGCTTTCGCCTATGATTCATATTGAGCCCTTTACTTTGTTGGGTCAGCTGTGGGCGGGCGCTGACGGCAAGGGCTATGATTTTGCCTTTCAGGGCTTTAATGTGAATGTCGGAATAGTTTATGTCTTGGGAGTCTCTTCACTTGGGGCCTATTCGCTTTTGATGGCCGGCTGGGGCTCAGCAAATAAATACTCATTGATGGGAGCGCTCAGAGCAAGCGCCCAAATGATTTCTTACGAGTTGGCCCTCGGACTTTCCTTGGTCGGAATTTTACTTATTTACGGAACGCTCAACTTCAATGAAATGATGCGACTGCAAGATGCGCCCTTGGTTTATGGCTTATTTGGACAAAAATTTTCAATTCCATTTTTAGCCGACTGGGGTGTTTTTCATAATCCAATCGGAATGTTATTGTTTGCTTCTGCTACATTTGCTGAGTGCAATCGCCTGCCTTTTGATTTGCCAGAAGCTGAAGGCGAACTCGTCGCGGGATTTCATACCGAGTATAGCGGATTCAAGATGCTGCTTTTTTATATTGGAGAGTACGGCCATATGTTGGTAGCAAGTGCCCTGCTCGCCATATTTTACTTTGGTGGCTACAATGTGCCGCACTTCGTTCTCGAGAATCTCCCACATTTGACGGGCAACTCAGCGGCGCTACTTTTTGCTCTCGTTTCACACGTCTTTTTATTGTTAAAGATACTTTTCTTTTTGTGGGTATTTGTTTGGGTACGATGGACGTTGCCCCGATTTCGCTATGATCAATTGATGGACTTAGGATGGAAGACCATGCTCCCCTGGGCGCTGGTAAATATGATTTTGACTGCCGTTTGGATTTTCTGTTCGCAAGGCTAATGCTTTTGATACAAAGGAAGAACTATGCTCGCGTTGTCTGATTACATTTTTTACTTTTTAGCGTTCCTTACGTTTTTTTCGGCGTGCGGTGTGATCATGGTTCAAAGCCCGATTTATTCGGCGCTATTTCTAGCCATTTCAATGATCGCAGTATCGGCCATTTTTGTGACTCTCGATGCAGTCTTCGTGGCCGGCGTTCAGCTGATCGTATATGCCGGCGCGGTTATGGTCTTGTTTGTCATGGTGCTGATGCTGTTTGACCTTAAACACGATGTTGAAGCTTTTTCGCGCGGAGTGATTAGCGGCGCCCTCAAGCTAGCAAGTGTTGGGGTTTTGTTGGGGCTCATACTGGGTTCAGTTTATATGTCAGCTGAAATGGTTTTTAATAATCAGCCCAACCCGATCGCCGCAACTTCAGACCCGGTTCGCGGACTTTCGCAGCTTTTATTTGGAAATTATATTTTTGCATTTGAAGTGATTGGTGCGCTTTTGCTTATCATAGCTATTGGAGCGGTTACGCTTTCAAGAATCCGCGGAGGAACTCATGCAGATGACTGAGGTTTTTTTAAAGGTCGGTTTAAATCACTATTTGTTTTTGTCAGCCATGATGTTTGCGGTTGGTATGCTCGGTGTGCTGTTGAGAAAAAACGTGATTGTAATTTTGATGTCTATCGAGCTCATGTTAAACGCCGTTAATATTAGCTTTATAGCGTTCAATCGCTATTTACAGTCGGATACATACAACGGACAGGTCATGGTATTTTTCGTTATGACAATTGCCGCAGCGGAAGCGGCGATTGGGCTCGCATTAGCCGTCATGATTTTTAAGAGATTTAAACAGGTCAATATTCGTTTCTTTGAACATCTTAAGGGCTAGGCACAAATATGCAGACAAGTCTTTTTGCAATTCTATTGATCGCGCCGCTTGCGGGATTTTTATTTAATGGTCTTCGCTTTAAAAGCAAAAACTATATGCTTGCAGGATGTGTGGCAACCGGTGCCTCCGTCATCTCCTTTATTTGCTCACTTTGTCTGGTTTATCAAATAGCTGAAGGGCAGGGTGAAGGCGCAAGAGTGATGGCAAGTTTTTTTCAATGGCTTAATTATGGTCAATTGCATGCTGAAGCAGGATTTGTCGTCGACCGCATCAGCGCAATTATGATTCTAGTTATTACGGGTGTCGGATCGCTCATCCATCTTTTTAGCATCGGCTATATGTCGCACGATCAAAGACCAACAAAGTATTTCGCCTATTTGAATTTGTTTTTATTTAATATGCTTCTCTTGGTTTTGGGCGACAACTTACTAGTTATGTTTGTGGGCTGGGAAGGCGTGGGTCTTTGTTCTTACCTCCTAATCGGATTTTGGTTTAGCGACGAAGCTAAGGCCGCCGCCGGAATGAAAGCCTTTGTTACCAATCGTATTGGTGATGCGGGCTTTTTACTCGGAATCTTCATGCTCTTTATCACCTTTGGCAGCGTTCATTTTCAAGAGATCATCGCGCGAGCCCCGCAGGTGGCTGAAGTCGGTTGGACAGGCCCAATCACGCTTGCCTGTTTATTTTTATTTATTGGAGCTTGCGGAAAGTCAGCGCAAATCCCACTCTATGTTTGGCTTCCGGATGCAATGGCGGGCCCGACACCGGTATCTGCGCTGATTCACGCGGCGACTATGGTAACGGCCGGTGTTTATATGATTGTTCGACTGCACCCGGTATTTTTAATGGCTCCAAATGCACTTTGCGTAATTGCGTGTATCGGAGCACTTACTGCCGTGTTTGCGGCGACAATAGGAATAGTTCAAAACGACATTAAAAAAATCTTGGCTTACTCTACGGTTTCTCAGCTGGGCTATATGTTTTTGGCCTGTGGAGTGGGTGCCTTTAATGCAGCAATGTTTCACCTTATGACCCATGCATTTTTTAAAGCGCTTATGTTTTTGGGTTCGGGATCCGTCATACACGCAATGCACGAAGAGCAAGACATTCGCAAAATGGGCGGCCTGAAAAAATATATGCCGATTACACATGCGACATTTTTTATTGGCTGGCTTGCAATTATTGGTTTGCCACCCTTTGCCGGCTTCTTTTCTAAAGATGAAATTTTATTTCAGGCCTTTGCTTCGTGGCACGGAGGCTTCGGCCTTTATGCCATGGGACTCCTTGCTGCCGGGTGTACGGCATTTTATATGACTCGCCTCATGGCATTGACCTTTTGGGGTAAAAGTCGCTTTGGACACGATGTTCACCCACATGAGTCGCCACCAAGCATGACGATACCACTCATTGTCCTCGCTGTACTTTCGGCGGTTGGAGGATGGCTTGGGTTTCCTGAAAGCTTTCATTTACCAAACTTCTTAGAACATTGGTTTGAAGGCAGTATTCATGTGACCGCGCTAAGGGGAGACTATGCTCAAGCAGAGGTTCCACTCATGGTTTTGAGCGTGGCAGTTGCAGCTCTCTTTGCATTTTTAGCGCAAAGACTTTATTTGTTTTATCCCAATACAATTAGTCAATGCTCGAAGAAACTGGGAAGTTTCTACGAATTGGTGCGCGATAAGTATCGTATTGATGAGCTTTATGAGGCCGCCATTATAAAGCCACTTGTAGAATCGAGTCGGGCTCTTTGGGCCTATGTAGATGTCAACTTCGTCGATAAAATTACTTATATTGCCGGAGATGCTGTGCGCGGGACCGGATCAACGCTACGAACGCTTCAAAACGGAAACCTTCAACAATATGCGCTTTATATCAGTCTTGGGGTTGCCGCATTTATATTTTATATCATGAGGTCATAAGAGATGTTGATATCCTTACTTATATTCTTGCCCGTACTTTTTGCGCTCGTCGTTTTATGTTTACCAGTGAAAATGGTGCGGCCAGTGGCACTGGTGCTCGCAAGCTTTGAATTCATTTTAAGTTGCGGCTTGCTAACGGCATTTGATCGCGCCACTCCAGCCCTGCAGTTTGTCGAAAAAATATCGTGGGTTCCGCGGCTAGGCATTCACTATTTTGTTGGCATCGATGGCCTCTCGCTTTGGCTGGTTATTCTAACGACCTTTTTAACACCAATTACAATTCTCGCAAGTATGGAGAGCATTCAAAAAAGAGTAGCCGGCTTTCATGCCGCCCTTTTTCTTTTGCAGACGGCGATGCTGGGTTCTTTCGTCGCCATGGATGCGGTTTTGTTTTATACTTTTTTTGAGCTCTCGTTGGTGCCGATGTATTTTATGATTGGCATTTGGGGTGGCGAACGTCGCATCTATGCAACACTTAAGTTTTTCATTTATACTATGGCCGGATCACTTCTCATGTTGCTGGCGATCATCTATCTTATGTATGCCTCAAAAGAACTTCCCGGCGGACAAATGTCGGCAAGTCTTTTAGATCTTTATCAATTGCGCTTACCATTTTTAGCCGGCCAATTCTTCAACCCTCAAACGCTTTTGTTTTTTGCATTCTCAATTGCCTTTGCGATCAAAGTTCCGATGTTTCCCTTTCATACTTGGCTGCCTGATGCTCACGTCGAAGCTCCAACTCCGGGCTCGGTCATCTTGGCGGGAGTGATGCTGAAAATGGGGACCTATGGTTTTTTAAGATTTGTAATTCCGCTGTTTCCTGAGGCGGCAGAATATTGGTCCTGGCTTTTTCTTTTTGTCGGAGTCGTCGGAATCATTTACGGAGCGCTGGTTGCAATGGTTCAGCCTGACATGAAAAAATTGGTTGCCTACTCGTCTGTTTCGCATATGGGATATGTGATCATAGGGCTATTTGCATTCAACGCTTATGGCGTGGCCGGAAGCCTGTATCAAATGCTCAATCACGGCATCAGCACGGGAGCCCTGTTCCTCATGGTCGGAATGATTTACGAGCGTACACACTCAAGAGAAATTTCAAAATACGGAGGCCTAGCAAAAGCCCTACCCATATTTACGATTTTCTTCTTCATCGTAACGCTCTCGAGCATTGCGGTTCCGATGACAAATGGTTTTGTAGGTGAGTTTTTGATTCTTCTGGGGACATTTGTTGCAAATAAAACAATCGCAGCTCTGGCTGTTACCGGCGTTGTTTTAGGGGCCGTCTATATGCTTTGGATGTTTAAGCGGGTCTTTTTCGGTGCAGAAGGCGAATTGGTTAAAGACACGCATCATCCGCTCCTAGATATGAACTTACGAGAAAAAATAGTAATGGCGCCGATGATCGTTTTGATTTTTTGGATGGGGCTTTTCCCGAATACATTTCTAAATTTCAGTCGTGCCAGCATCGATCATTTCGTAAAAAACCGAGACAATTATTATCTTACGGTCTTAGACAAAAACTTACCGCCTAAAATATTAGAGGCCAAAAAATGAATCCAAAACTACTGCAAGATCTTCTTATGGTGGCGCCAATCGTTGCGCTGTTTGCGATTAGTCTCATTCCTCTTACCATAAAAGTAATAAATTCAAATCGTGAGCCGAAACCATTTTTCACTCTGGTATACGGCTTTATTGGCCTGGCTTTCGCAATTGGTTTAACCGCCAGCATAGAAGGAACCAAGAAGGCAGCCTTCAGCAATGCCATAGTTATGGATGGAGTAAGCGTTTGGGGCAGCTACCTAGTCTACGGAATCACTGCCATTGGACTCATGTTGGCCTTTGATAATTTTGCAACACGTGGCAAACAATTTGCCGAGTTTTTATTTCTTATGATCAGCTCTGCTTGCGGCATGATTGTATTGCTGATGTCGAACGACCTCATTGTGACTTTTATTGGAATCGAAACCATGAGTCTTTGCCTTTATATTTTGGTGGCGATGAGCAAAGAAGAAATTCTGTCAAAAGAAGCGGCCTTTAAATATTTCGTCATAGGCTCTTTTGCCTCAGCTATTTTGCTATACGGAATCGCATTTATTTATGGCAGTGTTGGCAGCACTTACTTTCCCGAAATTGCGGCGGCAGCGACCAAACTGATCGGAACAAACCGCCTCTTTTTAGTCGGTTTTGCAATGCTTATACTCGGTCTTGGTTTTAAGGTTGCAATGTTTCCGCTTCATGCTTGGGCGCCAGATGTATATCAGGGCGCTCCGACGCCGGTTACGGCGTTTATGGCGACCGCGGTAAAGGTGGCGACCTTCGCTGCATTTTTGCGACTTTTTAATTCTGAAGCGCTCGCAAGTGCGCCGAGAATTTTTGAAATTATGCAGTGGCTGGCGGTGCTCACTATCATCGTGGGAAATATTGCGGCTGTTATGCAAGACAACTTAAAGCGTATGCTGGCCTACTCCTCAATTGCACATTCGGGTTATATAATGATTGGCTTAATTGCGGCGGGCTTTGGAGGGAACTTCAGATGGGGTGCTGCCGGGGTCATGTTTTATTTGTTTAGCTATTCGATTATGACAATGGGCTCATTTGCTTTGATCTCACTTATAGAGAGCTCAGAAAACTCAAAAGTAGAAGTACAAAACCTGAAAGGTCTCGCCCATCATCATCCGGTTTTAGCGCTTTGCTTAAGTGCTTTGATGCTGAGTTTGGCAGGAATTCCTCCAACCCTAGGTTTTTTCGGAAAATTTTATATTTTTTCGGCTGCCATTGAGCAAGATATGTATTGGTTGGTTTTTTGGGGAGTTATTGGCTCAGTCATAAGCGTCTATTTTTATCTGCGCCCGATTGTTTATATGTATATGAGCGATCACAATGAAGAGGCGAGAATCAAGGTTACGCATTACCAAACCCGATTGGCCTTAGTCGCATCCGCAGTCTTGATTTTGGTGTTGGGAATATTTTCAACCTCGATATTAGAAGCCGTGCAAAGATCAGTCGAAAATATGTTTTGAAAAGACTTAGGGCCCTTACATATCTAATTTGCGAAGCGTCTGTAATGCCGAGCGAAAGCCGATATTTACAATTTTTGCTAAAATATCAGGATTCAAACTGAAGTGATCAACAAAAAACATATCCGAATCAGAAGGATTCGGATGGATGTAGATATAATCTACCCCTGGATTATAGTTTACCCGCTTCGCAAGAATGTCTAAGAGCTTTTCGCGATGTTCTGCCGGTAATTCTGCCTGTCTGAAATAGCCATCGACAGCACCCATGATCGAACTAATTTGTTGTTGATGATCAATGTGCTTTTGAATTTTCTGTTCTACGACTTGATATATCGCTTGATTGATAATGACCGGGATCCCGTAGTCAGAAAGGCTACCGTGTCTTGCTGTATAGTGATAGGGCTGCCAAGAATGACTTGAAATAACCAGGTCTGCGCCGTGGTCCGCAGCCACATGGGTTGAAAGCGTATCGCGAATTTCTCCGTCAAAAAAATGAAAGTCTTTTCCGGCTTCGTTTTTAATTTTAAAGGGAGCAAAAACAGGTGGCAAACTGGTTGAGGCGGCGACCGCTTCGCTGATTTTTGCAAAATTGGCGTAATAAATACTTTTATCTTTTTTACTTTCTTTGAAGTTTCCGAAGATGACCTTTCTTGAATGATTGAGCTGAGTACTAACGATATAAAGCTCGACCCCCAAGTTCGCAAAATTATTTTCGGTGGTGACGTTCTTTCTTAGGTAGCGCTCAATTCCCTTTGCAGTGAATAAGCCATTAATTTTAAAACCACTTTTAATGAGGGCTTCAATTCCGCCAGTAATTATCGATTTGCGTCGCCAAACATTTGGAATAACCGACATGAAGTGGCCGCCATTGAGCTGAAATATATCAAGATAAGTAAGAGGCTTGAGTCTAGAGTGAAACTGGCGCTTGCGCCGAATAAATTGCGTGAGATCAGAAACCGAACCCTTTTCAAACGCGTCAATAATCGAGTCGATTGAAAAGCCCGATGCCAAAAAAGTTGAAATCACAGCGCCAGCACTGGCGCCGACATAAACTTTAAATGTCATTTTATCGTCTTCGTAGTGGAGCTTAACGTCTTTGGCACTTCCGCCGGCAAATTTAAAACCTTTTTCGCGCAGGGCCAAACATACTCCGAGATGATAGGCCGCGGCCTTTAGGCCCCCACCACTTAGTACCAAGGCAATTTTCTTCTTTTCGCTTATTCGCATTTGAGTATTGTATCCGGGCGCGCCTCTAAAGCCAAGGAACCTTGAGCCTTGAGATTATGGCCGAAAGGCCTAAAATTATCGAAGAATCGCTGAATGTTGGACGAAAATGGCGACGGCCTTGTTTATTGAAACAAAAGAGAAAATATATAGTTATGCAGAATTAATAACTTTATAATTTCACTTTTCATGAAAAGTATTGAAATATAGCAGAAGAAGCTTAGTTTGTCCGGGAAAGGCTTTCGGACTAAAATGAAGCCGATTCGTTCGATTGCGTTTATTTAAAGGACTTACGAAATGGAAGCATCTCAGTGGTTGTCGCTTGCAAAATATTCTTCGAAATATAGCGTGAGCATTTCGACGTTAAGAAGACGAATTAAAAATGATTCAGTCGACTTTAAGCTTTATGAAGGCAAATATTTTTTGCTCGACTCAGCACCACAGGCGAATGAAGAAAAGAATGTCCACTTCGAAGCAGATGAAGAACCTGTTATTGCTAGCGCCACCAAATTATTGGCTGAACTCAAAAAGGCCTATACAAGTATTTTGCAAGATAAAGAAGGGCAACTCATTCAATTGAAAGAAGAAGTGAGCGACCTTAAGATGTTGGTACGTGTATTAGAAAACGACAATGAACGCCTTAAAAAACTAATCTATTCCGAAAACTAAAAAATGAAAAAACTGTTTCTGCAGATGGCCCTCTTTGCACTGTGCGCTCAGAGCGTCTTTTTGAATGCTCAAGCCAAAGAAGAAGCGAATAGTTATCGTGTTGGCTTTTCTACAGGCTGGGTTAATTATTTGGAGCCAGGTTATATTTCATTTTATGGCTTGATGTATGGCGTGGACGAAGTCGTTCAGCTTAGTTTTTTATCTAAGTTTGATGTGCGTATAGAAAGCAGCGCTCAATTTGGAAATATTCAATACGACGGTTCTGTTAAAGATACGACCACCGGCCAAATTGCGCCATTAAAGGCTGGGGCTTACGATTACTTATTGGTTGGCCGAGTGATACCAGAATACAATTTTTACTCATCGGATAAGGCAGAGTATTTTTTCAAACTCGGGGTCGGTGGCCGCTATTTAAATGACCGCGTGAACTCAACCTCAGGGTATTTGCGAGAAGTAGCCTATGTTTTTTTGCCGCTCGGCGGTCGGATGGAATACAGATATTCAGAGAGCAGTATTTTTGGCCTCGATTTAGAATATGATTTATTTGTTTTTGGAAAAGTGAAAAGTCATTTAAGTGACACCAATCCTGCAAACCCAGATGTGACCAATACTCAATCTTCTGGAGCGGGTATTCGAATTCAACTAGAGTATCGTTTACTTTTGGGGTCGACGTGGTACGGAATCAAACCCTATTTTCAGTGGTGGGGCATCGGCTCTTCGGATGCGGCACCTTATACGACCGGCTTGGTATTGATTGAACCGCAAAACTCATCAAGTTTTGCGGGCGTATCTTTAGATATGGAACTCTAAGACTAGGCGGCCGAAGCAGCCGGTGAGTCTTTTTGCTTTTTGTTCTTTGGCGTAGGCTTGGTGCGCTTACCAATTTTATCTTCAAGTGCCATTGCCAAAACTTCGTCAAGATGTTCAACAAAAATAAAGTTGAGATTCTTTTTAAACTCTTCTGGAATTTCAGAAACATCTTTTTGATTTTGCAATGGACAAATCACCGTCTTCACTCCGTGCAAGAGTGCAGCGAGAGCTTTTTCTTTGATTCCACCGATTGCGAGAACACGGCCTGACAGCGTAACTTCGCCTGTCATGGCGACATCGGTTCGAATCGGAGTGTCCGTCATTAGACTAATTAAAGTTGTAGCCATTGTGATACCTGCGCTTGGACCATCTTTTGGAATGGCGCCAGCAGGTATGTGGACGTGAACCACATGGTTATCTGACCAATCCTCATCGATCCCAAGTTCTTTTGCGTGAGCGCGGGCATAAGAGAGCGCTGCCGTTGCAGACTCCTTCATCACATCACCCATTTGGCCGGTCAGCACGAGGCCGCCCTTGCCCTTCATTTTGAGTGCTTCAACGTACAGAACCTCTCCGCCGGCCTGAGTCCATGCGAGGCCCGTGGCAATTCCGACTTGATTTTCTTTAAGTCGATCATCTCTTAAGAATCTTGGGGCACCCAAGAGTTCAACAACCTTTTCCCCAGTGACAAAGACCTTTTCTTTTAGACCTTGGACAACAAGTTTTGCAACTTTTCGGCAGATCGAACCCACTTCGCGCTCAAGATTTCTTAAGCCAGCTTCACGAGTATAGTGAGAGATCAAATACTTCATCCCATCTTCTTTAAACTCGATATTCGCAGCAGTTAAACCATTCGCTTCAATTTGGCGATCGACTAAATGTTTGTTGGCAATGAGGAGTTTGTCATTTTCAGTATAGCCAGAGAGGTAAACCATTTCCATGCGGTCGCGAAGTGCGGCCGGAATATTTTCGACCACATTTGCGGTTGCTATAAATAAGACATTACTTAAATTGAAATCCACATTGAGATAATTATCTCGGAATGTCGAATTTTGCTCAGGATCAAGCACCTCTAACATCGCGGCACTTGGATCGCCTCTGAAATCGCTACCTAATTTGTCGATCTCATCTAATACAATAACCGGATTATTGGTTTTAACTTGTTTAAGCGCCTGAACTACCTTGCCAGGCATTGCGCCAACATAAGTTCTGCGATGACCGCGAATCTCGGCTTCGTCTTTTACTCCACCAAGGGCAATTCTAAAATATTCGCGTCCCATTGAGCGGGCAACGCTTTTGCCGAGCGAGGTTTTACCCACGCCAGGGGGCCCGACCAAACACATAATAGGTCCCTTTAAATCAGATTTTAGTTTTCGAACGGCGAGGAACTCTAAAATGCGATCTTTTACTTTGTGAAGATCATAGTGATCGTCATCGAGAATATTTTTGGCGCGAACGATATCTAAATTATCTTCGGTCTTTTTGTTCCAAGGAAGGTCGATCATCCAATCCAGATAAGTGCGCACCATTGAGGCTTCACTTGCGTCTGGATGCATGCGCTCGAGTCTGCCCAGCTGCTTAAGGGCTTCAGTTAATACCGTTTCAGGCATGCCAGCGTGCATGACCTTTTCTCTTAGCTCATCAATTTCTTCAGTTTTAGAATCGGCTTCGCCAAGTTCGTTTTTAATGGCGCGCATTTGCTCGCGTAAGAAATATTCTCTTTGGCTTTTTGACATTTCATCTTTTGCGGTATTGCGAATACGAGCTTGCATTTGAAGAACTTCAAGTTCGTTGGTTAGAATTTCGTTCACGATACCAAGGCGTGCTTTGGGGTCTTGGGTTTCAAGAACCTTTTGCGCATCCGAAACTTTTAGGCCTAAGTTACTCGCAATCAAATCAGCAAGGCGGCCTGGCTCTTTTACATCATCTAAGATCAATAAGATATCGGGCGAAAGTACTTTGCCGAGAGCAATGATTTTCTCAAGTTGTTCTTTGGCATTACGGATCATCGCCTCATATTCAATTTCAGCTTCAGGGCAAGGAAGCTCTTCAATTTTCTCAACGGCAACTTCAAAATTTGGCGAGGACTTTGTATATTTGGTGATTCGACCCTTGGCCTCACCTTGAATTAAAATTTTCACTCTACCATCTGCCAGTTTTCGCATTCTCATAATGCGGGCGATGGTGCCGACTTGATAAATCGTAGTCTCCGTCGGATTTTCTTCAGTGATCTCTTTTTGCGAGGCCAAAAAAATCAGGCGATTTTTTGCCAGCGCTTCTTCAACCGATTTTACAGAGGCCTCTCGGCCCACGAAAAGCGGAAGAATCATATAAGGAAATACGACGATGTCTCGTACGGGCAACATCGGTAGTGTTTCAGGGATCTCGACTGATTTATCGTCAAATGCCATTTAGTCCTCCGCTTAAGCGGGAAAATTCTCATATAAGCACGAGAATATGGTTATGAATTCCTGATAAACTTCTCGGCCGGCTCCGCAAAAGCCTTTAAAGAATTAAGCCGAATTAAAGTATTGAAATGATGAAAAAACGCAAAAAAACTGAAAATCTCGACAAATTGATTGGAATTACAAATACATGAACACCCGGAAACAGGCTGTAGGTAAGGCTTTCCTGGACCGGACTGAGGCTTGGCATGATGCCTAAGATAAAATATTGTTTGGCTAAATACTGAGGATATTGATTTGAGCCAGACTAGATCTGGCTTACGGCGAGTGAAGCAAAAATTTTATTTAGAGGTCAAATGCCTTCTAAGTTGCAAAGGAACGTTCAACGCTTTCTTGATCTTCTTTGCAGGCAATACAGAGGCTCGCTACAGGGCGCGCCTTAAGCCGGCTCAAATTCATCGGCTCCTCGCAAAGCTCACAAAGACCAAAGCGTTTAGAGTCAATCTTTGAAAGGCTATGATCGATTTTTTGCAGCAACTGCATATGGCGCTCTTGCAGCCTAAGATGCATACTGAGCGAGAGTTCGCTTGCGGCAATATCGCCCTCGTCTCCATGACAGACTCTTTCAGTTAAGGACTCTTCTTTAAAGATAATTGCTTTATTTAACAGCTCAGATCGTTGTTGTAATAGCAGTGATTTAAAAAACTCAAAATCATTTTCTCGCATCACAGGAATACTCCCCTCAGATTATCGCAAGCGTTGCTTTGAAACCAAAAGTCTTTTTACTCTAACAGAACTTTTAAGCTTTTAAATATCTCTGTGAAGCTTGTCACTAAAAAAATTCAAGCTGCTATTTTCTTTTGCAGATTTGTGACGCAAATATTTTATAATGGAAAGAATAAAAATTCAGCATAGTGACGCTGGGCGCGCGCGACTAAACAAAATTAGTTTAGTCGTGTCATTGGGGAAACAAGGTATTTCTTAACGTGCAAACTTGCGCTTCACCGCTTCGCGAATTTCAGCACCTTCGATGCTCACGCGAGTCCACGGCAAGGCTTTAAGGCGTTCGATTTCAATGGGCTCTTCGGTTTCTTCACATACTCCGTAACGGCCCTGTTGAATGCGCGCGAGTGCGAATTCAATTTCAAGAAGTTGATCCTTGAGGCGATGTTGAGAAGTTAGAAACTCATTTTCAGCGAGTAGATTCATAGTTTGGTCTGCCTCGTCCCCACCCCGTAAATCAAGGGATTCAAATTCTGATTTCGCATTGAGTACGCGATTCAAAATATCTTGTTTAGCGTGGAGCAATTTTGATTTGCAGTCTTCAATAATTGCGGGAGTCAATTTTTGGTGTGCCATTTTTACCTCTCTAGTCGCCAAGTCTTCGAGCCGTCCTTGGCCCAACCTTTCGGCATCCATCATGGATAAGTGTAGGAAAAAAACTTAAACTCTTCCTAAGGCCAGTGCCTTAGTATCAGGTAAGACCGGAAGCTCGATAAAATAGGTTAAAATTTTAGCACGTCTCAATATGAAACAAGACGTAGGCAAGTATTATGAATGAGTCAGAGTGACAATTTAGGGTGATAAACTAGTTTTTAACTTTACCAAGCTGGACGATTTGGCCGTTTTGAATTTTCAAATCAATTACGGGCCGAAAAATTTCGCGGTTCTGAGAAATTGAAAGTGGCCCAAGTGCACCAGGAAAGTTTTTTAGAGAGTGCAAGCGCGCCGTTACCAAACCTCTTGAGTCTGCGCCGCTTTGAAGAAGTTGTCTTAAAATAAGGGCCGAATCATAAGCTTGTACTTCGAATATTCCAGGGTCCTCACTAAAGACATGACGATAGGAAGAGAAAAATTCAGAGTTTTGAAAAGACTTTTCAGTGGTTAAGAAACTGTCGACAAAAATACTGCGCTCCAGGGTTTTTTTAAGTTCTGGTTTGGTTGTTAGAATCGGATTATTCCAAATATTTGTACCGAGTAAGTAAATATTGTCTACGTCGTAATAAGGCAGATAAGAGGCGATTGCGCTAAGTGCCTGTGCGGTATCTGGTATAAAAATCGCATCGAAGTCGACCACAGGAGGAAGCAACTTTTCATAAGTAGGGATTTCAGCATTGCGAATTTTCTTTTGAGTTTTTTCTTCCCAGGACTTCATTCTAGCCTTGAACTCTTCGTTTCGATCCTCAGTATAAAAAGTCCCAGCGAGACGCTGAATATAGGGCGTAAAGTCTGTGTCTTTCGGATTATAAGGCTGTGCCGCGACGATAGTTCCACCGCTTGCTCGAACTTGATCCCAAAAGAGATTTGCATACTCGACACCATAAGCATCATTCGGAAACATCAGAGCAAAGCGCGACAAATGCAGATCATTCATTGCAGTATCAACGAGCTTTTGAACAAGCATGGCGCCGGTTAAAGCGTTGCGAAAAATAGAGTCGCCAATTTCTGTAATGCCAGGCTTTTGGGTTAGTGCAATAAAAGGAACGCCGAGTTCTTGCGCCTTTGCGGCCTCAGCCCCTGCGGTTTTACTCTCAACACCACCAATAATGGCGATCACGCTATCTTCTAAAACGAGTTTTGAAACAGCTTTGCGGGCAACATCGGGATTCATTTCACTATCAATTACGGCAAGTTTAAAGTTCGACGGCAGGTGCCCATAAATTCCCAAGCCAAGCTGCACTCCGCGCAAAGTTTTATATCCAACTACCGCCCGCTTGCCAGAAAGCGGAACAACAAGACCTATGGTTTTGGCATCAACGCGGTCACGACTATCGATGGCTGTTACCATACTTTTGGCGCGCTCAAAGTAAGAAGAGCCAGGCGCTTGATTAATAATGTCTTGTAGATAAAATTTTGCACGACCGAAGTTGGCCTGTTCAAATAAATAAGTACCAACCCGAAATTTTGCGGGAATTTGCAAGACGCCATAGCTAGAATGATCTGAAACCTCTTTGGCCTCATCAAAACTCAGACGGTTTTCAACGAGATCTACGGCCTGCTGATTTAGTAAAACTTTATTTTTAGGGTTGGCATCGCTTCGGATCAAATTTGCCAAGACAGCAAGCGCCTCGATATTCTTGTTTTGCCTTTGCAAAAGCTCGAGCTTCAAAATATTCACATTGTATTCTTGTTCTGGCGATATTTTCGATCTCGCTCCAAAGGCATCAATTAAAAGCTTTGCGTCATCGTACTTCGTGAGTTTAAGTGCAATTCTCGCGGCCCGAAGCTCTGCTTCTGCGCCGATCTGATTGTCAGCTACCGAGGCGTTTCGGTAACAAATCAAAGCATCGGTCAGGTCCTGACCGTCTGAATAAATTTGACCCATTAAAAAATATGCATTCGGTGCAAGTTCGGAATTGGGATTCGTTTGTACGAATTTTTTTAAGCGTGCAAGCGCATGTTTGCTATCTTTGGCATCGAAATTTTTCTTAGCGGCTTGATATTCAAGTTGCGTTGAGGGCGTTGCTTTTTCTGGACGATAGGCTGGCTTTTTTGGGGCACTTTCACAGGCGTTCTGCAGCGCGAGCAGCAGAGCAAAGGTTGAACACTTGAACAACAGTCTTAAAAACTTGAATTTCATCATGATGCAATTACTTCTTATTTTTTAAAATGCGATCTACTTTTTCTTGGTATGATTTCACCAAAGGAGTAGCCGTAAGAGAAGCAGAAAAGCGGCGCAACGAATCCTTTTCGGCGTCGCTCAGCTCTCGCGGAACGTCGATTTGCACTTTAACCAACATATCGCCGGTTTCAGAGCCGGCGACCGACGTAAAGCCCTTACTTCTCAGGCGAAAAATTTGCCCTGAGGGTGTGCCCGGGGGAACTTTAAGTGATGCGCGGCCAGTAAGTGTTGGAACCTCGACGGTAACACCCAGGGTGGCATCGACAAAACTTAACGGCAGGTCTAGGTAAATATCATTTTCAACGCGACGAAAAAGCGGGTGATCTAAAATATTTATTATGACAAATAAATCACCAATCGCGCCACCGCCCGCGGCCGAGTCACCCTCTCCGGTTAACTTGAGTCTTTGACCAGGCTTAACTCCAGCAGGAACGCTTACGCTCAGCTTGGCACTTTCTTCTTTTGTGCCACGATGACGAACAAAAGAAATGGTCTTTTCACAGCCGAGAGCCGCGTCTTCAAAACTAATATTAAGTGTGTATTTTAAATCCGCACCGCGTGCGCGTGCTGATTTGGGGCCGCCGGGCCCGCGCCGAGCATTGCCGAAAACATCACTAAAAATATCTCCAAAAACATCCTGAAAGGATTCGCTATTGGGATCGAAGCCAGCACTATTATAGCCACCAAAGCCCTGTCCACCGGGCCTTCCGCCGAATCCTTCGAAAGGGCTTTGCCCTGGTCGAAAGCCACCTTGCGCACCCATATGTCCAAACTGATCATAAGTTTGTTTCTTTTGAGGGTCCGACAAAACATCATAGGCCTCAGAAAGTTCTTTAAAGCGCTCTTCAGCTTTTTTATCATTTGGATTTTTGTCAGGATGAAACTGCATGGCAAGTTTGCGATAGGCTTTTTTAAGTTCGTCAGGTTCAGCTTTGCGTGTGACGCCAAGAACCTCATAATAATCACGTTTTGCCACAAGTTGCCTCTATTCAGATTTGGTTTCTGTCGGAGCGCGCGCCACGACAACCTGACCTGGTCGGACCACGCGATCATATAATTTATAGGGTTTGCGAAACACTTGGCTAATATGGCCAGGTTGAATTTCTTTAGAGGCTTCGCTACTGAGAGCCTCATGAATATTGGGGTCAAAGGCAACGCCCTTTGCCGGCAGCTCCTCTACTCCAAACTTTTGTAGCATACTTTTAAAGTGGGTGGAGGTGAGCTCGATTCCCTTTCGGAAACTTTCGAGATTCTCAGCATTTAAATTGGACTCAAGAGCCTTATCAAGAAGGTCTAGTCCACTTAAGATCTCAACGACAAGGCGCTCGGACCCATATTTTCTAAGTTCGGAACGCTCTTTAATTACATTCCTTTTATAGTTTTCAAACTCTGCCATTTGGTAAAGGTATTCATTTTTAAACTTTTCAGCCTCAGCACGCCAGTGTTCAACGCCTGGCTCGGTAGTTTTTGCTTTTTGGCCATTTGAAATATCAATCCGGTCATCGCCGTTGGCTTCATTTGCGGGCGCTGAGTCAGTTTTTGATTCGGCCTTTTGGTTTCTGGTGGCGTCAGGCGCATCTTCGTGAAGGCGATGCTTGTTCAGATCATGCTCATGATTTTTTTTAGACATCTTTGGTACTCCGATTCAATTGACTAGCCATTTCAATATGGGTTCTGAGGGGGACTTGTCAACTTGCGAAAGGGCATTTTCTTCATGTATTAGGCCCTTCTAGCTCTTTAGTTCATCCCCGCTAAAAACGAGTTTTTCAAAAGCTAAATTTGCCAGCAGTTTTCCCTGAGCTGTAAGGCGCCATTGTTCAAAGCCTTCGGCAAACTCAACAAGGCCGCGGGCAGCCAAATCATTTAAGCGCGAGAAGACCAGTTGCCAAGCGTACGGCGAAAATTTTTCTACAATGGCGGCGGCATTGAGGCCCTCGGAAAGGCGCAGTCGGGTGTGGCAAAAATCAGTCAGCGCTTGGTGTTGAGCGAGGGATTCAAAATCATCAGGTTCGAGGCCATCCGAAAATCGCCACTTTTGATGGGAATTAGTTTTTGCGCTCGATTTTGCTATCTGAGTTTCGTAAGAGTGAATGCGCTTAGGATTTGAAAAGCGAGCGCCCCAGTCCAAAGAGCCCTCAAGGCCCTTTAAATAAGAATGGCTGCTGACGCCAAGGCCCCAATACTCCTGATCGTTCCAATATAACATATTGTGTTTTGACTCAAATCCGGGTTTAGCAAAATTTGAGATTTCATAGCGCAAAAGATTTTTCTTCTTGAGCTGATGTTCGATCTCATTGAACATCGAAACCTGCACATCGTCATCGGCTCGGCCTAAATTCATGGGATGCTTGTCGCTTAAATTTAGTAAGTAGGCACTTAGGTGAGAGGGCTCAAACTCTAAGACGTTATCTAAATCGACGCGCAGATCGTCTAGACTTTGGGTGGGCAAAGAAAACAACAGGTCGAAAGAATAATTCAAAGCTTTGTGACTCATCAATTTAAGTAAGGCACGGGTGTCGCTTGAGCTATGCTTTCGCCCAGCCAGGGCGAGAAGACGATCGTTGAAGGATTGCGCGCCCACACTAAAACGCGTGAAGCCAGCGGCAATGAGTGCGTCGAGTTTTTTCTCGTCTATGGTGCCGGGGTCAATTTCAATACTCAGCTCAGCATTTTTTTCGAGACTGAATCCGTGATTTGCAAGTTCGTCGATGACTGATACAATCAGCTTCGGCTCGAACAAGCTTGGCGTTCCACCTCCAAAATAAAGACTTTGAATTGGACGAGGACCGACCGCAGCCGCGCGAGTTGAAATTTCTTGTTTAAGTAGAGCGACGTATTTTTCAGGCGGCATAATTTTATCAATTAGGTAGCGTGAAAAATCACAGTACGGACAGAGCTGCTTACAATAGGGAATGTGAACGTAGACACCGAAGCTCATAATTTCTTTCAATGGAGACAAAAATGGCAGCCAAAAAATACAAACTCAAAAATGGTCTTTCAATTCTACTTATTGAAAACCACAAATCGCCAGTGGTGTCAGTACAAATGTGGGTTAAAACTGGGAGCGCCGATGAAATGAAGGGCCAAGAAGGCATTTCACACTTTATAGAACATCTCGTTTTCAAAGGAACCAACCAATATCAGGTGGGCGAAATTGCTTCAAGTGTTGAGGCCGCCGGCGGCGAACTAAATGCATATACCTCATTTGATCAGACGGTTTTTCACGTCACAATTTCAAAACATTTCGTTGATACGGCCATCAATGTTATCGGCGAAATGATGGGTTTTCCTAAGTTCGATCCAAAAGAAGTCGACAATGAGCGTGAAGTGGTTCTTGAGGAAATTAAAAGAGGAAACGACAGTCCACACCGCCAGGCGAGCCAAACCCTTTTTCAAACGGCCTATAAATCGCATCCGTATGGCATACCGGTAATCGGCTACGATAAAGTTATCAAAAGTGTTTCTGGAAAAAAAATCGATCAATATTTTAAATCCCGCTATGTGCCCGCCAATATGCACCTGGTGGTGGTCGGAGATTTTCAAAACAAAGAAATGATGGCAAAGCTTGAGAAGCAATTTAGTCGCTTTAAGAGTTACAAGCTCAAAAAAATCGCGAGGAAAAAAGAGAAACCACAGTCGCAAAACAGAATCCAAGTTAAAAAGGCAAAATTTGAAGAGGCCATTTTGCATATGGCATGGCCAATTCCGGGGGCAACTCACAAAGATGTGCCCGCACTTGATATGTTGGCGATGATTTTGGGCCAGGGAGATAGCTCCCGCTTAGTAAAGCGCATGCGCATGGATTCAGCGATGGTCAATTCTGTTGGGATTGGCAGTTTCACACCAAAAGATCAGGGCCTCTTTTCATTGTCTGCGACGCTCAATCAAGACAAAATGTCCGAGGTTCTTGAAAATATTCTGATCGAATTCGAAAGGGCGCTCACCCAATTACCCACCGCCGAAGAAATAAAAAAGGCGATTGTGAATCTTGAAAGCGAAGAGTTTTATGCCCTTGAGACTGTCGACGGTATAGCACGCAAAGCCGGCGGCCTTGAAAATTTGATGGGCGACTATAATTATTTTCAAAAATATCTAAAACAAATTTATGCTTTGACGCCCGAAGATCTTGTAAAGGTGGCACGCAAATACCTTTCGCCGGGAAAAATTAATATTTCTTGTCTCGTGAAAGACTCTGAAAAACAAATTGAAAAGGCATTTAAAGATTGGGCGAAAACTTATAAGAAGCTTTACGAGAAGTCGATCAAAACAAAAATTCCTAAGGCGGCGAAGCTCAAGAGACTTTCGATGAAATTAAAACCGGTGGGCGCGAGCACGACCCCGCGAGTTGAAAAAGTAAAGTTGAAAAGCGGTGTGAGCGTCATTTTTCGCACCAATCAATCTACTCCGATACTAAGTGTGCGTGCGGGCGCATTGGGAGGACTCAGAGCAGAAGAAAAGAGTTTTCTTGGCAGCAGTGATCTTTTGTCACGTGTTTGGACCAGTGGCACCAAAGATCTAAATGAAATTGAAATTCAAAATAAAATTGAAAATATGGCCGGCGGAATGAATGCCTTTAGCGGAAGAAATTCAGTCGGTCTCAATATGCAAACACTTTCGCCGTTCGAAGATGAAGCCATTGAACTGTTTGCAGAAGTATTGACCGCGCCCGTGATCAACGCTCAGGCGATTGATCGAGAAAAACAAATGATGTTCGAGGCGCTGAGGTCTCGCGAAGACAATCCCGCGCAGCTAGCCTCGCTGCAGTTTTTAGAGAGTATTTTTGCCGGCCACCCCTATGCAAACGATATGATGGGGAATAAAGAAAGCATTGAACGTTTGGATAAAAAATATCTCGAAGGCCATCTGCAAAAAATGTTGAATCTTGAAAATATGATGATTGTGGTTACGGGCGACGCAAATAAAAACAAATGGGTAGATGCCCTTGAAACCGCAAGCCATCGAATTAAACACGGACAAAATCTCAAACAAGAATTTGCCCACCAGGCCCCAAGCAAAGAGGTTCATAAATTTCGTCAAATGAACAAAGAGCAGACGCACATCCTAGTAGGCTATAAGGGATTAACTATTCGAGATCCAAGAAGACACGCCTTACAAGTCATGCAGTCCGTACTGGCTGGCCAAGGTGGTCGTCTCTTTTTAGAGTTGCGAGACAAAGAGTCATTGGCCTATTCGGTGTCACCCATGCATATGGATGGTTTAGACACAGGTTATTTTGGCGCCTATATTGGCTGCTCCCCTGAAAAAGGAAAAAAAGCGATTTCAATGCTGAAAGAAGAGTTTAGTAAGTTGGTTGATAAAAAAATTGGCGAAGAAGAATTGGCGCGCGCAAAAAAATATTTGATTGGTCGATATGATATCGATCTTCAAAGAAACTCAGCGATTGGTTCCTCGATATTATTCAATGAGCTCTACGGCATAGATAGCGCGGAGACCTTCCGCTTTGCAGATCATATTAATCAAGTAAGTGCAAAAGATGTTCAAAGTGTGGCGAATGATATATTTAAACAAAAAGATGTTATTAGCGCCGTCGGAAATGTTGAGCCCTGGTAAGCAAAACCTAATTGCGTTTCAAATTGAGACGCGGACTCAAGATTTCGCTTATGGAATCTAAAGCCTCGGCCTAAGTATAATTCTGTCCTAGGCCTAGACGATACGGATTTTGCAAGAAAAATGCGATAAGTCCGCAAAATTTGGTAAAATAAAAGGAGGTCCACGCCGAAAGTATAAGGCGAGGGGGAGACCGCCTATGAGTCAAAAAGATGCAATTCCTAGTCTGGTTTTGTCGAGCCGGGACTATTTTTCCCAAATTGTGAGGGATGCCTTTGAAGAGCGAAACATTCGAACCTTTCCTCTCGCGGAAAGTTATTTAGTTGGAGTGCTACAGTTTCACGTCGCAGCAGAAAATTTATTTGATGAAACCGATTCGTCAGGAAGAAAGACCAAGGCCACTTTAGCTGAGACGTTTCTTCGCGCAACAAATGCTGAGCCCGCCACTAAAGTTGAGCTATTAAAAAAAATGGGAGATCGCAGCCTTTATGTCAGCGGATTTTTTGGCGACTCTTTGCAGAGAAAAACCGTCGACATAGATTATTATGCAGAAATGGGTGGCTCAGCGTATGCCACACTTGCGGGCTGTGTAAAAGAAGATACGGCCGCGAAACTTTATAATGAATATGCCAGAAGATTTTCGGAGTTTGCAGACGTCCTTACTTATATCAGTACCAAATCAAGTTTGACTGATGAATCTAATATTATGAGATTGTTTGAAGCCTATAATTTAACGGGATCAGAAGTCGCTCGCGAGAAGCTACTTGAAAAAGGATTGATCACCGTGCCTCGCCAAAAAGCAGCGTTAAAAAAGCAATAATTGATGATGAGCCCAAAATTAATGCGCCCGAGGCGCCCGAGGAGAAGGCGCGGAGGCCTACTGCCTGTAGGCCGCACAAGCCGACGACGAAGGCAACGACGGTCCCATTAATTTTGGGCTCATCTAAATAAATGCGGGCTAGACACCGAGCGAGGGCTTCGATAAACTTAGGCCTATGTTTGGACTTAGTTTTGCTCATATGATTTTGCTCGCTGCGATTGCGTTGATCGTGATCGGCCCAAAACAATTACCCGAAGTAGCGCGTACACTCGGCCGCTTTTTAAACGAACTAAAAAGAGTAACCGGCGATGTGGCAAAAACAATAACAGATGCGCGTGACTTCACTAATGACGCCATTTACAAACAAAATACAGAAGACACGCCACCAACTTCCGCAGCAACAGGACATGGCCCAGAAGCCGGACCAGACGCGGGTTCACAGACAGATCCGCCGGCGGCAAGCCACAATCAGATAAAGTCAGACGAGTCAGAAGCAGCCAAGGATAAAAAATGAGCGAACATGGAGATATGGGGCTCATTGATCACCTAACTGAACTGAGAGTGCGGCTTATAAACTCTGCCTATGCTATTGTCATTTGCACGGGCGTAACTTTTTATTTTAATGATAAAATATTTGATTTTATTCGGGCACCTGTGGCGCCTTATTTAAAAGACGGCGTTGGCGGTCTGGTTTTCACTTCTCCCATGGACAAATTCGTAGCTGCAATTAAAGTTTCAATAATGGCAGGCGTAATGCTGGCAACACCCATTTGGCTCTATCAAATATGGCGGTTCGTAGCGCCCGGACTATACACAAAAGAAAAAAAATATACGGCTTTATTTTTAGGAACAGGTTCCGGACTTTTTTTGGCTGGCGTTTGTTTTGTATATTATATGGTTTTTCCGGCGGCCTTTCAGTTTTTGTTCACCTTTGGTGGCAGCGTCGATAAACCCATGATTACCATCAATGAATACTTATCTTTTTTCATTACCACGACTTTATTATTTGGTGCGGCCTTTGAACTGCCACTAATCATAACACTTCTAGGAATAATCGGTGTTGTCGATGCAAAATTTCTGCGCGCCAAAAGACGTTATGCAATTGTTGGAATAGGCGTCATCGCCGCAATAATTACGCCGCCAGATCTCTTAAGTATGTTGATGCTATTGGTTCCCATGGTGGTGCTCTATGAAATCAGTATTTTAGTGGTGGCAGCCGTAGCCAAAAAGTCGGCTGAACCACAAGCCTCGCCCACATAGCCAGACGAAGGTCTAGGAATGCGGTGCTCAACTCAAACATATTGCGTCTAAAGCTTTTTGAGCGCTTGAAAATGATTGCTGAGTCTGCTCCAATGTTTCTAACGAGGCTTTAACATTTGCGAAAAAATGCGAATTGGTGAGGAGAAAAAATGGCTGAAATTCTAGTTGTGACCAGCAAGGTAAAAAAATACATCAAAGAAAAAGGCGGATGCAATACTTCGTCAGAGACCGTTGAGCAGTTGAGTAAAGCGATCGAAGCGCTTTGTGCAAAGGGAATCGAAAGTGCAAAAGCGGACGGCCGAAAAACCGTCATGGCTCGCGATATCGTAATCGATCATCTGTAAATAAAAGCGATAGCAGAGAAATTTTTGGTCGAAGCGTTTAGTTTCGACAAACTAAAATGCGTCCCCATAAGCGGGCGCATTTTTTTATCTCCTAAGGACCCTAAAGCATTTTTTGAAATTGTTCCCAGTCCAAAACAGCAACACCGAGCTCTTGGGCTTTTTCAAGCTTCGAGCCGGCCTCTTCACCTGCCAAAACAAAATCAGCCTTTTTGCTAACGCTTGAAAGCACCAGTCCACCATTGCTTTCAATGAGCTCTTTTACTTCATTGCGGCCGCGCGGGAGCGTGCCGGTAATCACAAATTTTTTACCTTTAAGATTAGAAGACTCAAGGTCCGATTTCTTGTTTGAAATTTTAACACCGAGCTTTTGTAAAGCCGCGATTTCCTTTTTTAGACGTGAACTCTCAAAGGCCTGAATTAAACTTTCGGCCACCTTCGGTCCGATGTCTTCAACGAGCAGAAGCTCTTCTTGTTTTGCCTTTGCCAAAGCTTCGATGCTCTCAAAGTGTTGTGCCAGACTCTTGGCGGTTTGTTCTCCTACAAAGCGAATTCCCAAAGCAAAAATAAAACGAGAAAGACTTGTGTCCTTGCTTTTTTCAATAGCGGCCAAAAGATTTTGCGCTGATTTTTCACCCTGTCGTTCGACGGCCATCAAATCGTCGTAATTCATTCGATAAATATCTGAAAATGATTTTATCAAAGAGTGCTCAACAAAGTTTTCAATGAGTTTGTCGCCCAGTTTTTCAATATTCATTGCTCTTCGGGCAACGAAATGCTTGAGAGATTCTTTTAACACTGCCGGACAAAGTAAATTAGGGCATCTCAAAATAACTTCGCCCTCTAATTGCGTCGCTTTTTGGTGGCAGACCGGGCATTTGTTTGGAATTTGAAAAACTTCCGAATCGGCGGGCCGCTTATTCAAAATGACTTCAACCACTTCGGGAATCACATCGCCCGCTCTCTGGATAACAACCGTATCGCCAATCCGAATGTCCTTGCGTAGAATTTCTTCTTGGTTGTGAAGAGTTGCGTGACTGATGCTGACGCCGCCGACACGTACAGGCTCCATAATAGCGACGGGCGTGAGTGCGCCAGTACGTCCGACTTGAATAATAATTTCTTTTATCAACGTTGTTCCCTGTTCGGGGGCAAACTTTGCGGCAGTTGCCCAGCGCGGATTGCGGGCGACAAAGCCTAAGCGTTCTTGCAAAGTAAAATCATTGATTTTGACGACGATCCCGTCAATGTCGAAGGCCAATTGCGGGCGAGTCTTTTCGATATGATGGTAGTAGGTTACAGCATCAGCAGAAGACTTTACGAGACATGAAAGCTTGGCGTCAACTTGGGCAACCACCGGCAGCCCCCACTTTGCAAACTGCTCGGTCAATTGATGTTGTGATTCAAAGGAAACCCCTTCGACAGCCCCGAGAGCATAGGCAAAAAAACGAAGCGGGCGTTGCGCCGTTATTTTTGAGTCCAGCTGACGAATCGTGCCCGCCGCCGCATTTCTGGGGTTAGCGAAAGGCACCTCTCCGGCTTCTTGTTGAGCTTCGTTTAGCTTTTTAAAATCTTCTTTAAATATTAAAATTTCACCGCGAACTTCGACCAGTGCCGGCGGCGCTTCCGTGTGAAGCTTGAGTGGAATGCTGCGAATGGTGCGAACATTGCTGAGGACATTTTCTCCAGCGCTACCGTCACCGCGAGTGAGTGCTCCTACGAGCAGACCATTTTCGTAAATGAGCTCCATGGCGAGGCCGTCGAATTTTGGCTCGCAATAAAATTCAAAATCACCAGCCTGATCTAAAAATTTGAGGGCGCGATCTTTGAAGGCTAAAATGTCCTCCGGGGAATAGGAATTTGAAAGCGAAAGCATGGGGGTGCGATGAGCGAGCTTTTCAAAAGATGAAGCCGCTAGACTTGCAATTCTTTGGGTGGGCGAATCAGGAGTGATAAATTGTGGATGTTCGGCTTCAAGTTGCGCGAGCTGTGCAAAGAGGCGATCGTATTCTTGATCGGAAATTTTGGGATAATCCAATACATAGTAATTGTAATCATGCTTACGAAGTAATTCTTTGAGATCAAGAATTTGCTTTTCTAATTGATTAGGATGAGAGTTCGCCGTCATGTGACCAAGTATGAAGATGTAGCTACGAGGCCGTCAAAGACCAACGCGCAGCAATGGCCAGGTAAAAGTCTACGCTAATCCTTGAACGCCCGGCCCCTCTTCGATAAATTCACTCCTCGACCTTCAATAGGAGTGCAAAGCGTGATCACTAAAGAAACAATTAAGCATATTTCTAAATTGGCGCGGCTTAGCCTGAACGATCAAGAGGCCGTTCAGATCAGCGAGCAACTGACAAATATTCTGAAACACTTTGAAGAGATTTCTGAGCTCGATACAAAACAAGTCGTGCCCTTGGTTACACCCAGCGAAATTGCCGTTCATTGGCGCAAGGACGAAGTGGTTCAAGAGGTTACTCCTGAGAAATTGGTGGCCAATGCCCCTGAACGATCCGGAAAATTATTTAAAGTTCCACCCGTTGTTTAATTGAGCTTAATTTCGTTTTTAAGGAGTCGCAAGTGGATCTCACCCAAGCAAAAATTTCTGAAATTTCAAATTTGGTTCGAAGCAAGAAACTTTCGGCTGTCGAGGTAACCAAGCACTTTCTCGGAAGAATCGAAAAGCTAGATAAACAACTCAATGCTTTTATTTCAATAAATTCTCAGGCCACCGAAGAAGCAAAAAAGATTGATGCAATCATTGCAAGCGGAAAAGATCCCGGACTACTTGCGGGGGTACCAATTGCGGTTAAAGATCTGCTTTGTACGGAGGGGCTCAAAACCACCGCAGGCTCAAAGATTCTCGCAAATTTTATTCCGCCTTATGATGCAACCGTGGTTGCAAGACTAAAAGCTCAGGGGGCCGTCATCATTGGCAAAACCAATCTCGACGAATTTGCTATGGGCTCAAGCAATGAAAGTTCAGCTTTTGGAAATGTCAAGAACCCTTGGAATACGGAATACGTTCCTGGCGGCTCAAGCGGAGGTTCGGCCGCGGCCTTGGCGGCGCACCTTTCTCCCGGCGCAATTGGCACCGATACGGGCGGATCGATTCGTCAGCCGGCCAACTTTTGCGGCGTTTATGGCCTCAAGCCAACTTATGGACGTGTGAGCCGCTACGGTATCGTGGCCTACTCATCTAGTTTAGACCAAGCTGGTCCGATGGCGCATTCAACCGAAGACTGCGCGCTGATGCTCGAAAGTTTTTCGGGTTTTTGCAAACATGATTCAACGACGAGTTCTGAGGCTGCGCCAAAATGGTCTAAAAATTTAAAAGCTGATTTGACCGGAATGCGCATTGGCCTTCCGAAAGAATATTTTTCTGCCGAAATCGATCAAGATACAAAAAAAATAGTCGAAAATGCAATTAGGACCGCTGAAAAATGTGGAGCGAAATTTGTAGAAGTGAGTATGCCCTTAGTTAAATATGCGGTTCCAATTTATTACTTAATTGCGACCTCAGAGGCATCAAGCAATCTTGCACGTTATGACGGAATTCGCTATGGTCACCGCGCGGATATGCAGGCTCACAAAGCAAAAGGTATTGATGAGCTCTACTCGCTTTCGCGCGGTGAGGGTTTTGGGAGCGAAGTGAAGCGCAGAATTATTTTAGGAACCTATGCGCTTTCAAGTGGATATTATGATGCCTACTATCAAAAAGCTTGCCAAGTCAGACGCCTCTTGCGCGATCAATTTCTAAAGGCCTTTGAAAGTTGTGATGTTCTAATGAGTCCGGTAACTTTGGCGCCGGCATTCAAACTCGGCTCACGAGTGAAGTCTGTTCTTGAAATGTATATGAACGATATTTTTACCACCTCGACTAATTTAACCGGTCTACCGGGAATGTCTGTGCCCGGAGGATTTTCGGCACACGGCCTGCCAATTGGAATTCAAATTACCGCCAAACATTTTGATGAGCAGAGCCTCTTCAATGTATCTTATGCGCTCGAAAAAAATTTAGAGAAATCAGCGAGGCAGCCATATGTCATTTAGTGAGTTTGAACCCGTCATCGGCCTCGAGATACATGCCCAGCTATTAACGAAGAGCAAATTATTTTGCCAATGCCCCACTCAATTTGGACTTGGGGATAATGAAAGCACTTGTCCGGTTTGTATGGCGATGCCAGGAGCACTTCCTGCCTTGAATGAGCAGGCGGTAGCGTTTTCAATTAAAACTGGGCTCGCCCTTAATTGCCAAATTCGCGAGACATCGGTGTTTTCGAGAAAACAATATTTTTATCCGGATCTTCCGAAGGGCTATCAGATTTCACAATACGACAAGCCGCTATGTGAAAACGGTTTTGTAGAATACTTTTTAGATGGAGTTAAAAAACGAGTACGCATTGACCGTGCCCATATGGAAGAAGACGCGGGTAAAAGTATTCACAACGGAGACCATACGCTCATCAATTTGAATCGCGCGGGAGTGCCACTGCTTGAAATTGTTTCCGCGCCTGACATGCGGTCCGCACAAGAGGCCGCCGAATATGCCAGAACGGTTCGTCAAATTCTTTTGTATTTAGAGGTGTGTGACGGTAATTTAGAAGAAGGTTCCCTGCGCTGTGATTGCAACGTTAGTATTCGCCCAAAGGGTGCTGAAAAATACGGGACGCGAACTGAAATTAAAAATATAAATTCATTTCGCTTTATTGAGAAGGCCATTGAATACGAAATTCAAAGGCAAATCGACTGTGTCCGGTCGGGCGAAAAAATTGTGCAAGAAACCAGGCTGTATGATCCAGACAAAAACCGAACCTTCACAATGCGCTCTAAAGAAGAGGCGCATGACTATCGTTACTTTCCGGAACCGGATTTGTTGCCAGTGAAAGTGGGTGCAGATCAAATTGCCAAAGCCAAAGTTTCAATGCCTGAACTTCCAATTGCTCGAGCCACGCGCTTTGCCGAACAATATGGCTTACCAACTTACGATGCGATTGTTTTGACGACAGAAAAAGCACTGGCAAATTATTTTGAAGACGCCGCAAAAGTGAGCCAAAATCCAAAAGCAGTCAGCAATTGGATCATGACTGAGCTCATACGTGAACTCAACAATGCCGGTAAAGATGTGAGCCAGTCTCCGATCAGCGCACATCACCTCGGACAGTTGATTCTTGAAATCGACAAAGCTACGATTTCTGGCAAGATTGCAAAAGTGGTTTTTCTTGAAATGTGGACCAGCCAAAAAGACCCAGCGAGCATCATTAAAGAAAAGGGTCTAGTACAAATATCTGATAATGCATCGATTGATAGAATGATTGATGAAATAATCGCAGCCAATACTAGCCAGGTTGAACAATATCGGTCTGGTAAAGAAAAGTTATTTGGTTTTTTTGTAGGCCAGATTATGAAAGTTTCAAAAGGTCAGGCGAATCCCGACGTGGTCAACGAACTCTTGCGCACCAAGCTCGGGCCGTGCGGTAAATAAAGTTCAAAAAGGAAGCTTTTGCTTGAAACAAGTTATTATTTTACATGCGCTAATTTATTGTTTTTCTTGTCAAAGCTTTGCACAAGATGAAATTAAATTTGAAAAAGCCAAATTTATTTTGGGCCGAAAAAACCTGCAGCTTGAAGTGGCCGATTCAAATGAAAAGCGCGAACACGGCCTCATGAACCGCCGCCATCTCGGCGAAAATGAGGGGATGATTTTCATTTTCGACGAAGAGCAGACGCTTAGTTTCTGGATGAAGAATACGCTCATTCCTCTCGATATCGGATACTTTGACCAAAGCAAAACCTTGATTGATATTCAAAATATGCAGCCAGCCTCGCCCATGGAGGTTCGTCCGAAGTCTTATCCAAGTAAGAAACCAGCAAAGTATGCAATCGAAATGTCCGAAAACTGGTTTCGTAAAAACAGAATTAAAATTGGCGCAAAATTCAAGACGTCTCCCTAGGACATTGCCTGTATCTCCCCTAGAGAAACCCCATTAAAGTCTAGATCGCACGTGAAAAAGGTCCAAATTTTTAAGACTAAAGTAGTTCTTTTCTTTGGAAGGCTTGATTCCTTTTTCGTTTTTGCCGTTAGCATGATTGAATAGCTTATGGAGCTATCGTCTTAAATTTGTGGAAGGACTCACGTCTATGAAAAAACTTCTCGTCATCAGTTTAGGTTTCTTGATTGCAGTTTCGTTATCGAGCTGTACATCAAGCGATGCAAACAAAGACAATGCTCAAAATGCTGCGTCTTCAGACGAAAATATGCCTCTTGAAAACGGCGGAGATTTTAATAAAGACGCCGCCATTGATGGCACTCCGGTTGATGGTGCCGCTCCAGCCGTTGAGGGTGGCGCGCCAACAGATGCACAAGCAAGTGCGGGCCTTGACGATGTACCTCTTGACGGCAATTTAGATTCCGCGAAAGCCGCCGCTCCGGTTGATGGCGCACTTGACCTTGGTGATCCCGAAAATGAATTTCCTGCTGACGTCGCAAAATCTCAAAAAGAAGGAATTACTCCAAGCGATGAAAAATTATTTGCCGATAACGGCGGCGCGCCACCTGTTGATGCTGGCGCACCACCAGATGTAACGGCAACTCCACAAGATACAAGTGCTTCTACTACGCCCACCGAAACCGCGGCGCCACCAACAGATGCCGGAACGGTTGCGGACGTTGCTCCAGTTGTATTGCCATATGAAAAAATTAAAACTGAACCATTTGAGAAAAAAGGTGTGCTACTCAATCGCGTTTACTTAGCGCGCGATAAGGATACCGCAAAAGGCATCAGCGAGAAAATTTATGGCTCTGCAGACCATGTGAAAGATTTGAAAGCTTGGAATCCAAGTCTTAAAAATCATGCGCCGCGAGTGGGCGACAAGATTTATTACAATTCTCCAAAAGAGCCTCAGGACAATACCAAGATGTTGGTATTCTATGAGGAAATGGGCGTCGCTCCTCAGAGTTACGTTACTCAGCCCGGAGACGACATTCGCAAAGTTGCGACCAAATTATTAGGGCACAAAGATAGCTGGAAAGAAATTTACGCTACCAACGCCGCGCTTGAAAATAAAATGGGCAAGGCTCCAGAAGGAGCAGAGTTGCGATATTGGCCAGCAATGAATGAGGCGCCGCCAGTGGTGCCACTTGCGAATAATCAAGGTGGTTTACCACCAGATGCGATGAACAATAATCCGGATCCAAATGTTGCCGCAGGAGGAGTTGGTGGGCAAGTTGTGCCGCCACCACCAGTAGCGCCGCCGCCACCACCGCCGGTAGCTGTGGCACCACCGCCACCACCACCAGTTGAACCGGCAGCACAAGTTCCGCCGCCAACAACTAATAAAAAACCTGCATCACCAGCACAAAGTCTTGATGCGAGCGCTGATCCAGACCAAACTATGATGATGTTAGCAGGAGGTCTTCTAATCGTGGCCGCGTTTGCAGCATTTGTCGTGATTCGTAGACAGCGCGCGAAGAGAATCGATCTGTCTCAACAGACGCAAGTTTAAAAAATACAAAAATTTGAATTTATCTAGGCTCGCAAAAGCGGGCCTTTTTTATTTGCTGATCTGAAAATAATCGGGATAAAGCCGATCTTTCTTTTTTGTTTCGTAGGTCAACAAAATAAAGCTCTCGCTGTTCACTGAAAAGCGCAGGGGCTGGGGCGCAATTTGTCCGTCGGTTACTCTGAGCAGCAGCTCTTGCTGACCATCAGGCTTGAGCGTAAAGGTATTTGCGGAGATTGAGCCAATAGTAGGCTCACCAGGCCTTTGTTCGCGTTCTTTGGTACCAACAAAAACAAAAGTGAAGCTCTTAAATTTCAAAGAAAGCCCAGGAATCTTGAGCATTTTTTTATCTAGCTCCGGAAACAAAAGACTATCAATGTCGGCGTAAAGCTCAGACTCAAACTTATTTGGCGAAGTATTAAAGCCAGTTGACGGAGTTTTGAAGCGTTTTTGAATAATCTGAATGCGCTCGGTCTCGCCAGTTTCACAGCTAAAAATTAAATCAATCTGTTCAGCGTCTTCGGCAAAGGATTTCATTTTTTCTCCATCTGCCGGGATTTGTTTGATGCGATCGACAAACTTGTGAAGCAAGTTAGTGTCCGCAATTCGAATACTTGCTACGAGACTTGTATCCGAAATAGATTTGTATTTTTCAATTTTCAAAGACAGAAACTTTGAGTTTTTAAACCAAACTTTGTTCATAGGAGCCTTTATTGATTGAGCAAAAGTAAATGTTGTTAGCAGCAAGGCAAAGCAAATTAGAAATAATTTTCGATGGGTCCGAATATCGACCTCCAAAGGACAGCGTTGCAAATAAGGCTACTCAATCGGGCTTGTTTTTGGCAAGTGACGAATTAAGTTTTTTCAAATCCTGCTGTCCAATAAAATGAAATAAGAGTATAGCTAAGAAATGCTCAATCAACTCAATGAAGATCAATTGTTTGCGCTTGAACATCTCAAGAGCGACCGAAATATTTTTTTAACTGGCGCCGCCGGCAGCGGCAAGAGTTTTTTGATGCGCCATTTTTTGAAAAATCAAGACATTCCCACGCTCGCCAGTACGGGAGCGGCAGCGATTTTAGTTGGCGGCAGAACCTTTCATAGTTTTTTTGGTCTCGGAATTATGGAGGGTGGCGTTTCTGCAACCGTCGAGCGCGCACTAATAAACAAACCGGTAATGAGGCGCATTCAAAATGCCAAGGCTGTTATTATTGATGAAGTATCCATGATTTCTGGCCCGACATTAAGAGCTGCAGAGATGATTGCGCGAAAGACTCGTGGCAACTCAACCCCCTGGGGAGGAATTCGTGTCGTGGTCGTTGGAGACTTTGCGCAACTTCCCCCAGTCAATCCACATGCGCGTGAAAAGGAATGGGCTTTTCTTGACGAGGTTTGGGAGCAAAGTGAATTTCAACCGGTGGTCCTATCTAAAATTATGCGCACGCAAAACCGTGAATTTTTAGAAGTGCTCAATTCCGTACGCTTGGGCCAAGTGACAAATCAGGTGAGAAATTTTCTTGAGTCTCGAGTTGTTGGTGAGCCGACAGGTGATTTAACCCGTTTGTTTTCACATCGAGGTGATGTCGAAAACTACAACCTTTCGAAGCTTGAAAAAATAAAAGGCAAGACCCACAAATTTACTACGACGTACAAGGGCAAAGCAAAAAACATTGAAGCCTTTCGAAAGAACTCACCTATAGCAGATGAGCTGCAAATTAAAGTTGAAGCGTTGGTCATGTTAAGACTAAACGATCACGAAGGACGATGGGTAAACGGCAGCCTTGGGAGAATAACCAGCATATCAAAGGACACACTCGGAATTGACCTCTTAAGTGGCCTTGCGATTGAAATTGAAATGGCGGACTTTACCATGTTAGATGCCGAGGGTCTGCCGGTTGTGACAGCTACCAACTTTCCCATTAGTCTGGCTTGGGCCATGACTATTCACAAAGCCCAGGGGACTTCTTTAGATCGAATGTTTGTAGATTTAAGAAAAGTTTGGGAGCCAGGACAGGCCTATGTTGCCTTGAGTAGGGCCAGAGATCCAAATGGCCTGTTCATAGAGGGCTGGAGTGAGCGCCTGATCTTCACCGACAATAAAGTTACGAAATTTCATCTCGACCTATGACCGACTTTAGTAAAAGAGAATTGAAAAAGGGACCTGTCTCGGCCCCTTCTAATAAGAGAATAAATATTTTAATATTGGGTGCGGCTCAAGAAACCTTTTTAAAAATATTGTCCATAACCGAGCGGCGATTTTCGCGTTTAGACTCTACGAAATACATGAGGTCATCTACAATTTGAACGTCGCGATTGCTGTTGGGTAAGAATTTAATCCCGCAGCCCGAAGGTTTAACCCAAATAATAGAGGCAACGATTTTTCGGGCCCTGCCCCCAACCTTAAACTCAATTGCAACTTTATCATTTTCTTTTAACTCGTGTGATTCCGTTTCTAAGAATGCACCGGTAAGACTAATATTCTTCAATTCTGCCCGGTCCGCATTTCGAGAGTAGCTACGTCGATATTCGACCTCTAACTTAAGGGGAATGCGGGGCGACGGTAATTCGGTAGTTTCCATAGATAAACCTCCACGTAATTATATATCGGCCACAAGACCAGTTTAATTAAGTGCTTATTCACAAATCCAATGTTTTAAATTAGCCCGGGTCTCAAAGTGAGATTTCAAAATAGAGAGTTTTGAATAGTGTCGATGTTTTTAACAGTTCCAATATATCAGCTTTGACGAAAAGCTTGAAAAGTTGCGAAAACGCTGTTGACAAAGGCTGCGCTTTCTTAGAAATTAGGTTTTTCGAGATAATAATTTCCCAAAAAAACTCTAAAAAGTGTAATATCAAGGTGTAATACCAAGAAGAGTTCACTCTTATTAGAGAATGTATTGAGATCTAAAATCTTCGTTGGCTACTCGAAAAATCTTATAATTTAAATCCAAAAACCAAAGATCGAAAAAATATTAAAAACCAGATGTTAAGAATCAAAAATTTCCGGAGAAATGAATGAGCGAAAATAGCGACTCTCAAGAATCGGGACAGGCTGTTGCCAGTCCAAAAGCCGAATCTCATCAAAATCAAAATGAAGCGGAGGGCGGCAGTTCCGATCAAGCCATCAACGAATCGAAATCGCAAGAGCGCCCACGACGTAATTTTGGCCGAAGCAATCAGCGTCCCAGCGGCGGCTCAAGAGATCGCGGCGGAAGTGATAAGTATCGCGGCGGTCGTGAGGGTGGCGGCGGCGGCGGACAAGCCCGGGGCGATCGAAATCGCAACTCACAAAATGGCGGCGGTGGCGGTGGCAGCTATTATCGTAACGAACAAATGCGGGGAGATGGGGCCGGCCCAGGGGGAATGCAAGATGATACTCCCGAACAACCACCATTAACTGAAATGGATCTAGCAGACATCAATTTGACTGATGCCGAACGCGCGGATCTCAATTCAAAGGGCTTGAAATCAAAAAAAATAGAAGAGCTAACGGCACTCGCAATTAAACTGAAAATTGAAAATGCAGCCGGTATGCGACGGCAAGATATGGTGTTTGAAATTCTCAAGCGCGCCGCACGACTTGGCGACATTTTTGGCAATGGTGTTCTTGAGATTCTTCCGGATGGCTACGGATTTTTAAGATCTCCTGATTATAATTATCTTCCGGGACCAGATGATATTTACGTAAGCCCGTCTCAAATTCGTCGATTTGGTTTGCGAACCGGCGATACTGTGAGCGGCACAGTTCGTCCGCCAAAAGATGGCGAAAGATACTTTGCTCTCTTAAAGGTTGAAACTCTAAACAGAGAGGCACCTGAAAAAGCCAAAGATAAAATTCTGTTTGATAATTTAACTCCGCTTTATCCTGAAAAAAGATTGAAGTTGGAGCATGTTCCTAACGACTATACTACACGCGTGGTAGATATGATGGCGCCGCTTGGAAAAGGTCAACGAGCCTTGATCGTGGCGCCACCAAGAACCGGCAAAACTGTCTTATTGCAAAATATTGCAAATGCGATTTCTGCAAATCATCCAGAAGTTATTTTGATTGTTCTACTTATCGATGAACGCCCTGAAGAGGTCACCGATATGCTTCGAAACGTAAAGGGCGAAGTTATTAGTTCGACCTTTGATGAACCACCAACTCGTCACGTTCAGGTTGCTGAAATGGTCATTGAAAAAGCGAAGCGATTAGTCGAGCACAAACATGATGTGGTCATTTTATTAGATTCAATCACGCGGTTAGCAAGAGCCTATAATACCGTGGTTCCGCCATCTGGTAAGATTTTATCTGGAGGTGTTGACTCCAATGCCCTTCATAAACCGAAGCGTTTCTTTGGTGCCGCAAGAAATATTGAAGAAGGCGGAAGTCTTACTATTATTGCGACGGCCCTGATCGATACGGGCTCTCGAATGGATGAGGTTATTTTCGAAGAGTTTAAGGGTACGGGTAACTCCGAAATTCATTTGGATCGAAAGCTCATGGAAAAGCGCATTTTCCCATGCATGGACATCAATAAATCTGGAACACGAAAAGAGGATTTATTAGTTGAAAAGACTGACTTAAATCGCCTTTGGATTCTAAGAAAAGTACTCGCGCCCATGAATGTTGTGGATAGCATGGAGTTTTTGCTAGGGAAGTTGAGCGCTACGAAGAGTAATACAGACTTTTTGAACAATATGAGCGGCTAGCTAACTGGCTAGTATCATTAAGAAATAATTTGTTTGCCTAGGGGAGCCTAAAAAGCCCCCAAAAAAG
The DNA here is from genome assembly GCA_043739185.1 of Bdellovibrionales bacterium. Classification (GTDB taxonomy): domain Bacteria; phylum Bdellovibrionota; class Bdellovibrionia; order Bdellovibrionales; family JAMPXM01; genus JAYTQQ01. Next base: position 9,118 of record JAYUEN010000530.1, on the reverse strand, counting down.
AATCTAGAAAAACCAAGTGTGGATAACTTTGTGAATAAAACCTCGAGTTGTCTGATTTTGCTGAAGGTCTAGGCTAAAAACATCGCACAAAAACAATGCATTCCGTTAAATTGCTGCTCGACTTTTTCGCGAAAGCCGTGCTAGGTTGCCACCCTTACGGACTAAAATACTGGAGAGAGCCATGAAAGAAAAAATTCACCCAACCTATTACCTTGATTCTGCTGTCACTTGCGTTTGCGGACATACATTTAAAACAGGCTCTACTCAAAAAGAAGTGCGTGTTGATATTTGCTCAAACTGTCATCCGTTTTATACAGGCAAGCAAAAGCTAATGGATACCGAAGGGCGTATTGATCGCTTCCGCAAAAAATACGCGGCGGTTCCAGCAAAAGCTAAATAATTTAGCGATCTCATGTTTAAAAAACTCGATGAAGTTGAATCTCGTTACGAGCAGATTCATCTTCAACTACAAGATCCTTCGGTCACTCAAGATCAAAAACGTTATCGCGGCTTAATGAAAGAAGTTGCCGACCTCGAGAAGGTTGTGCCGCTCTATCGAAAATACCGCAAGCTTCAAACTGAAATCAAAGACAACCGACAGATTCTCGAAAAAGAGAAAGACGAAGACTTTAGGCAACTCGCAAAAGAAGAAATGCCACGCCTCGAAAGTGAAAGTGCTGAAATTGAAGAGCAGCTCAAGCTGACGCTTTTGCCTAAAGATCCGAACGACGAAAAAAACATTGTACTCGAAATTCGTGCTGGTGCTGGCGGTGATGAAGCCTCGCTTTTTGCTGACCAACTTTTTCGTGCCTACTGTCACTATGCAAATACCATGGGCTGGAAGTACGAATTGCTTTCAACAAGTGATGGCAATGCCGGCGGCTACAAAGAAGTTTGCGCCACGATAACTGGCGATCGTGTTTACAGTCGTTTGAAATATGAAAGCGGCGTACATCGCGTTCAAAGAGTGCCTAAGACTGAAACCCAAGGTAGAATTCATACTTCAACAGTGACAGTTGCAGTATTGCCTGAGGCCGATGATGTCGATGTGCAAATCAATCCTAGTGATTTGCGGATAGATGTTTTTAGAAGCCAAGGTGCCGGTGGTCAGTCGGTTAATACTACAGACTCAGCCGTGCGCATTACACATATTCCAACGGGAACAGTGGTTCAGTGCCAAAATGAAAAGTCACAAATCAAAAATAAATCTCAAGCGCTTAAAATTCTTTACGCTCGTATGTTGGCGGTTGAGCAAGAAAAAGCCATTAAGAATGCTTCGGATGCGCGGCTCTCACAAATAGGAACCGGCGATCGTTCAGAGAGAATACGAACCTATAATTTTCCGCAGTCTCGAATTACCGACCATCGAATTGGACTAACGATTCACCAGCTCGATCAAGTAATGGGCGGAGAATTTGAAAACCTAATCGACCCTCTCATTGCTCACTTTCAAGCTGAGCAACTCAAACAACAAAAAGATTCTTAAAGGAGTTTTGCCATGTTACTTGGTGAGATTCTGCAGAAAACCACAAGTTTTTTTAAAGAAAAAAAAATCGAAACGGCGAGATTAGATGCGGAGCTTTTAATTGCAGACGCTTTGAATCTTAAGCGCATTGATTTGTATATTAAGTTTGAATATCCATTAACCGAAACTGAAATTCAAAAATGTCGGGACCATGTTCGCAGACGCGCACAACAAGAGCCGGTGGCCTATATCTTAGAGAAAAAAGATTTTTTCAAAGAAAGCTTTAAGGTCAAAAAAGGCGTCCTTGTTCCTCGTCCAGAGACTGAAGGCTTGGTTGAAGAAGCACTTGCTTGGATTCAGAGAAACTCTTTATCTGCACCATATATTGCTGACTTTGGTTCCGGTAGTGGTTGCGTCGGCTTGAGTATACTCAAAGAAATGTCAGATCAGGGACGCTTAGTTGGTGTGGATGCCTCTGAGCTCGCCATTGAAAATTCCCGTGAAAATGGGATGAAACTTGAATTGAAAAATTTTGAATTTATTAAGGCTCGAATTCAAGACTTCGATTTTGGCGAAAAGCCATTTGACGTGGTGGTAGCAAATCCACCCTATATAGCGAAAGAAGATTCAAACATTCAGGAGGATGTGAAGAAGTTTGAACCGCATGAAGCACTTTTTGCTGAAGACGAGGGTTACAAAGAAATTGCGGACTGGGCCCAGGTCGCAGCGCGAATTTTGCGGCCAGGGGGACTCGTAGCATTTGAAATTGGCGCGACTCAAGCCCAAAAGGCAAAAAAGATCTTTGCTGATACCGGGCAATTTGTTTTAATTAGATCAGAAAAAGATTTGGCGGGATTAGATCGTTTTGTATTTGCAGAAAAGAGCTAAAATATGGATCGCATTCTAATTCGAGGCGGCCGCAAACTTCACGGAACTGTGAAAGTCAGTGGAGCAAAGAATTCAGCCCTTAAGCTTTTGTTTGCAACGATTTTAGCTGAAGGCGAGCATAGCTTTCATAATGTTCCAGAACTCAAAGATATTGAGTCAACAATTTCACTATTGCAATCGATGGGAAGTGAAGTTGTAAGGCAAGGTCAAAATGTTCGCGTCAATAGCAAGCGCCCACACTCCTTTGAAGCCCATTACGACGTCGTTCGAAAAATGCGGGCGAGCATTTTGTGTTTAGGGCCGCTACTAACAAAATATGGTGAAGCACATGTTAGCCTACCGGGAGGTTGTGCGATTGGCTCTAGGCCAATCAATCTTCATCTTGAGGGACTTAAATCTCTTGGCGCGAGCATCGATCTAAAAGAAGGATATGTGGTCGCAAAAGCGAGCCGACTCGTTGGAGCCGAAATTCTACTTCCGTTTGCAAGTGTTGGTGCAACCGAAAACATCATGATGGCTGCGACTCTGGCGAGCGGTACGACAACAATAGATAATGCGGCAAAAGAACCCGAGATCGAAGATTTGGCAAACTACCTAAATAAAATGGGCGCCAAGATTTCAGGGGCAGGCTCTGCTAAAATAAAAATTATAGGCGTCGACAAGTTGTTTCCTGCCGAACATAAAGTAATAGCCGACCGAATAGAGGCCGGAACTTTGTTAATAGCCGGAGCGATTACCGGCGGCGCCATTTCGGTTACAGACTGCATTCCTGAACATATCGACGCACTTATATTTAAACTTCGAGAGTCCGGATTCAAAATAAATTCGAATCAAAATTCAGTTTCAATTGAAGCCAAATCTGGTGACTGGAAGAGCGTCGACATTACCACGGCACCGTACCCGGGTTTTGCAACTGATCTGCAAGCTCAGTTTATGTCTCTCATGCTTCTGGCGATGGGAACGAGCACTATAACCGAAACTATTTTTGAAAATCGATTTATGCATGTAAATGAATTGGTCCGACTTGGGGCCGAGGTCACCACGAATCTTCGCATTGCAATTATTCAGGGTAAGCCAGGTGGGCTGCAAGGGGCGCCACTTATGGCGACAGACCTTAGAGCCAGCGCTTCGCTCGTATTGGCAGGCTTAGCCGCCAAGGGTGAAACCATCGTCAGCCGCATTTATCATCTCGACCGTGGCTATGAAAGGCTCGAGGAGAAGTTAAAAAGTTTGGGCGCGGATATTCAGAGAATCAAATAAGAAAAAGGCAAAAAAAAACCCTAGTACCGGAGGGGGTGGTTCTAGGGTTTAAACAAAGCTCTCTCCCGGAGGGGGTGGGATTAAGCTTTTAAGTTTCGAAACCAAGGCTGCTCAAATTTGGGGGGAGAGCAACCCTAGTTTCTATAATCTGCGCTACCAACATCTTGTTCGCAGCACTTTTTAATTTTTCAATTTCAAAAACATTTTCAATATAACTTTTCTCGATCTGAAAATACTTTTTGCCAAGATCTGTTTTTGCCATCCCTGAAACCAAAAGTACGGCAAGGATATAGATGGCGATTAAGTATCTGATCAAAAAGTCTCTCCCGTTCGAGTTACGACTGACACCTGACACCTGACTCTAAAGCAAGCGCTATGCCAAGGTCTGTGCCGCTTCTTTTATGGCTTTTGCCGAACTTGAAAGCGAATGAGGAAATTGAAAAGCCAGACAAAGGCAGAGGCGGAAGAAAACAATAGCAAGATTAGACGCAGCGCTAGTGTCGGTAAAATTCATTTTAGCTTTGGTAAGTTTGAATTTCTAGAGACCATGGTCGAGAAAGCCAAATTTAAAATACTCGGCTGGGTTTGAAAACTCACACTTAAAGCTCGCAAAACTAAGTAAAAAAGCAAGGGCCATAATGGGACAGGTTTCAAATTGGAACCGGTGCACGAATGTATATTGCTAAAGACTTGGACCACACAAACCAGAGAACTTTAGTTACAATATCCAAATGAGCGAATTGCAAAAGTGGATTGTCCAAGATGCAGAGGGAAAAATTTGGGGCCCCTTCACCTATGAAAAACTCATTCGTCAAATTGAAAACTCTTACTACTCAGGCGAAGAGATGGTTGCGACTTACCCAGGGGGTGAATGGTCGAAGATGTCTTCTCGTCCTGAGTTTTACGATAAGCTTTTAGAGTCCCTCTCAAACGATCATAAAACCCAAAGAACACGTCTTCAAAATGCGAGCATAGATGAGGAAACCAAACCCGGAGTTCAAGAACCTGAACCCATCGGACGAGCCGTCTTTGAAAAAGAAGACTCTGGATCTTTGGAGCTTGAAGAGCCAAGCAATCAAAAGTCCAAAAGCTTTAGCACTAAAAGTCTTGGCCCAAAAAAAGAAAAAACCAAAGGCACAGAAAAAAGAAGTAGCAGACGAAAATCTTCGGGCGAAAGCGAGCCCGTCATCGAACTTAAAAACATTGGTGACCATATAAAAAGAGAAAAGAGCAATAGCTTTCGCCTGCCGATTTTCATTGTGGTTGTCGCTACCCTCGTGATGTTTGCAGCAATCGTAATGAAGCCACAACCTATTCGCGGCGGTAAAATTCACCTCATTTCACCGCGCGCAACGACGACCCAAGTTACTGAGCAAAAGAGTATCGAGCTAATTAAGAGAAGTGTGGCCAACTTTCAAAAAGACACTTATACGGGCTATTTAGCTGCTGAAAATGATTTAGTCCAAAGTATCGAGGCCTCTCCTAGAAATATAAATGCCATGCAGCTCCTTTGTCTGACCTATCGCGAGCTCTGGCCCTATGCTTTTCAAGACTCTCAAGATTTGGCTGCAATTGCAAAAATTGTCCGTGATGCCAAAAAGCTAGATATCTCAAGTCTTGATGGAGCGGTATGTGAGATAGTTAACAATCTCTTGAATGACCGCGCCGACCAAGCCCAACACCTCACCGAAAGTTGGCTGCAACTTCAGCCGGGCACGGCAATTCTTTACGATATCAAAGGCGAGCTTTTGCTTTTAAGTAAAGACTATACCACGGCCATTCCCTATTTCGAAAAGGCCGCAGCCCTTTGGCCCGCGTGGCAAAAGACTTATATTGAGCTGGCCAGGTGTTTGTCTCAGAAAAGCCAATATCCGCAAGCGCTTGAATATTACCGACGTGTTCTTGCGAGCGTTCGCAATCATGGCGTCGCAAAAATTGAAATGGGGCTTCTCGAGTTGAGTCTTTTTCAGCATCTCGATCGGGCCGCCGAACTCATTCATTCGGCCGAGGACGGAATTGAGCAGGTCCCGAATTCTGTGCAATCAAAGGGACTTATGGGCCTTGCCAATATCGATATGCAAAAAGGAAAAAAACAAAGCGCCATTGATTTTGCAAAAAAAGCATATGCAATCAATCCGAGTAATATGGAGGCCCGCACACGCTTGATCGAGTGGGCCGGAATGCGCGAATTTCAACAAGTCAAAGTCAATTCGGCGGAGCTAATTTTTACCTGTGAGCAATTTTTAAGATCCGGCGATTATATTTCCGCACAAGCCGAATGCAAAATCGCTTATGAAAAAGATAAAAAGCTTGGAGTGGCGGCGTTAAAGGCAAGCCAGGCCTTGTGGCAACTCAATCAGTCAACCGAGGCAATTGCATGGGCCCAAAAGGCCATTCAGGCAGATCCAAAACTTGTAGAGGCCTATGTGATCCTCGCGGATTTTTTTGGCCAGCGCTATGATTTTGATTCGGCCGCCAAAGTTTTGCAATCTGCATACGCAACGATGCCAAAGCGCTATGAAATTATGCGTGGCTTTGCGCAAGTTGAAGTGCGTAGAAATGATTTTAAAGCGGCCGAAGCCTTTGCGGAAAAGGCGCTCAAAATCTATGATGCCGACTCCGAGACATTCCTCATTATGGCGCAAGCTAAAATTGGTTTAGGCAAATTCAATGAAGCTAAAAATATCATTGGGCGAGCCATTGAAGTGGATACGACCAATGCCGAGGCGCAAAGTCTCTATGCTAAGGTTTTGGTGGGATTAGAGGGAGCGACGGCGGGAGCGAACTATCTCAATGATTTAATAACAAATTACCCAAAACAAAATAAGTACCGCATGGCTTTAGCTGAAGTGTATATTCAAAATGAAAACTATCAGCAGGCAGAAGAAATTCTGCGGCAAATTATTTCTCTCGAACAAGAAAATAAAATTGCGATCATCAATTTAGGAAGGGTCTTGCGTTTTTTGAATCGAAGCAATGAAGCGCTTGAGCAATTCTTTTTAGCCGGCGTGAAAGATCCCAACGATGCCAATCCGATTTTTTTGGCAGGCCAACTTTATTTTGATTCTGGCAAATTTGAAGAGGCCGCCAATCAATACGCGCAGGTCTTGCGTCAAAACTCACGCTTCCCGCTGGCGCACTTTCAAAAGGGTCGCGCACTTTTGCAATTAGGCAGGGCGAAAGAGGCGCTTGAGGATGCTAGATTTGAACAAGCACTCAATCCGGAACTTTCAGAAGGCTATGTTTTAGCGGCCGAGGCAAATTATGCATTAAAGCAATTTACCACCTGTGCGAGTGAGTTTCAGAAGGCGGTTTCGAAAAATCCTCAGGGATCTGAGGTATATGTGAAAATGGCGCGGTGTAATCGTAGATCCGGTTCCTTAGATGCCGCCCTCTCTTTGTTACGAGAAGCGGAAGCTAAGGAATCAGGAAATCCGAATGTCTACAAAGAGCTTGGGGCGATTTATCAAACCAAGGCAATGGCAGAAGAAGCTCTCAAAGCCTACGATCGCTATTTAGCACTTTTGCCAAGCGCGAGCGATCGTAGACAAATCGAGGCACAAATGCATAGAATAGAATCAGGCGAGACCAGTCTTGCACCTGAAGCCTTTTAAGCTGAAAGATTTTTATGGAGGTCAAATGAGTGAATTCGTAAACCGCGTACATGGCGGAATTAAAAAATCAACCGAAGAGCTTCTCACCTTTGCAGTGAAACTTATTTCAGGTTTAGTCATGGCACTTGCGATTTCGCTCGTGGTTCAAGAACTAATGGGCAAGCCCGCAAATGAAATCAACTTGAGTTTTTTATTTGTCATTTTTGTAGTGCTCTTAAGTTTTTTGAAGATTGCTAAAAAATGGACGATCACTTCAGTGCTCATATTTGATTTGATTTTTGTTCTGATCGGAATGGTATTGAGACTTTATATTATGACAGCCCCCGGAGCCTAAAATTTTATGATCGACATTAAACTACTTGAAAAAGATACGCCTTATCTCAATGGCCGCACCTATGCAGAAGAATACAAGGCTTGCCTAAAAAACCGTAAAGATGATCCCAGCCAGGTTGATCTATTGCTAGAGCTAAACCGTGAGCGCAAACATGGCATCGGCCAAATGGAAACCAAAAAAGCCGAGCAAAATAAATTCGGTCCAATTATCGCGCAGAAAAAACGCGCGCAAGAAAACGCAGACAAAGAAATTACAGAAATGGGGAAGCTTGCAGATGAGGTCAAGGCCCTTCAAGCGAAGTCAGAAGCAGCAGAGCTGAAAGTTCGCGAAGTCCTCGAGCGTTTGCCGAATATGTGTCACGCCAGCGTTCCGGTTGGAATTACAGATGCCGATAATAAACTGATTCATGCCTCAGGAACTCCACCAAAGTTTTCATTTAAAGCTAAGGAGCATTGGGAGCTCGGAGAAAATCTCGGCATGTTAGATTTCAATCGCGCCGGCAAGGTAACCGGAGCACGCTTTGCATTTTTGCGTTCTGGTTTTGCGCAGCTTGAGCGCGCCCTCATGAACTTTATGTTAGACCTTCATACGCGAGAACATGGCTATACTGAATTGCTCCCGCCATTTATTGCCAATTCTGCAAGTTTTTTTGGCGTGGGTCAGTTTCCGAAATTTAAACAAGATGTATTTCATGTTGAAAATAGTGATTACTATTTAATTCCTACGGCAGAAGTTCCAGTTACTAATTTTTTCAGAGATGAAATCTTAGATGAGAACGATTTGCCTACTGCATTTTGCGCCTATACTCCTTGTTTTCGGTCAGAGGCAGGCAGCTATGGTAAGGATACGCGAGGGCTCATTCGCCAGCATCAGTTTGATAAAGTAGAGCTGATGAAATTCGTTCATCCTGAAAGATCTTATGAAGAGCATGAGAAGTTAACCAGTAATGCAGAAGAGGTACTAAAGCGCCTGGAGTTGCCATATCAACGGGTTGCCTTGTGCACCGGTGATATCAGTTTTAGTGCGGCTAAATGTTTTGATCTAAACGTTTGGCTTCCGGGCCAGAATGCATTTCGAGAGATAAGCTCTTGTTCGAACTTTGAGGACTTTCAAGCTCGGCGCGCCAACATTCGCTTTAAATCAAAAGCGGGTAAACCGCAGTTTGTTCACACTTTGAATGGTTCGGGTCTCGCAATTGGCAGAACCTTAATTGCAATTGTTGAAAACTATCAGCAAGAAGACGGCTCAGTTCGCATTCCCAAAGTTTTGCAAAACTATATGGGCGGCATAAACACCCTTACAAAAGCCTAAGCGCCAGTCTGAGGATTAATGGCAAGCTCTGCCGAGAAACTGGGCACGCCGGGGCCCAGGTTTTCATTTATTGCAGGCACCGCCCCGAAAAGGACTTGAAAGTTTCGAGTCCATTCACTAGTTTAGGACTTTCAAATTTGCCGTCTCGCGGAGGGGTGGCCGAGTGGTTTAAGGCACTAGTCTTGAAAACTAGCGAACCTTTGCGGGTTCCGTGAGTTCGAATCTCACCCCCTCCGCCAAATTACT
>JAYUEN010000529.1:0-2907 GCA_043739185.1 Bdellovibrionales bacterium | reverse complement strand
TCTCAAAATTTTTCGATTTTAGATATAAATACGATGCGTAAGATAGCCGAGCAGGATCCAGGCTCTCAAGTCTAAATTCAGGCTCCGGAAGCCACAGCAGTTCAATCCCCTTCTCTGCGTAGTACAGTTGCAACAAATGAAAATCATTTGCTTTTGAGTGATCCCTAGAAACAAAAATGATTGTCACCTTGTGACCAAATGAACTTAAGCACTCAGCAATTGCAGAATTGGCAGTGGCCACGCCCCCGCTTGAGTTCGGCTCTTTGATATCCCTAGTAACAATTGCAATAGATCTAAACTTCTTATGACCCTGGCGTCCCTTAAACTGATCGGAAAAAGATGAAAATACTTGTTCTCGCTGCACTTAGTCCGCTCCGTTAAAAAATGAAAAATTAAAATATCTCGTAGTACTAAAGATATTTATATGAGGATTGAGAGTATTGCAAAACTCAAAAAATCGTCAATGAAATTACAGACCATGATACCTGTTTCTTTATGACATCAATAGAATTTTAATTTTTTATCTGAGGAAAGAGTCTATCCCAGCGATCTTCTCGGTAATAGCGACGGTACCACATGCCTAAAGAAAAGGACATTAGGTGTTTCAAGTCTTGATTTCTAACGAGCTCATAATAGGGGCTTGCTTGTTTCATGAGGGTTTGAAAAAAATCAACGCGCGAGCTTAGGTTTTCATCGTGGTATCGGTACCAATATAGAGCCTCAGGGACAACCGATAGACTGTGTCCCTTAAGGACAGCATTTACCAAAAACTCTGCGTCTTCGGCGCCGACATTAAAATTTTGCTTTCTAAGTCCCCCCAAGGAAAGAAAGATTTTACGTTTAATGAAAAAATTCATATCTCCAAGCAAATTATAAAATAACCCAAGGCCTAATAGGTCCCCTATGGGTGCCCATCGTTTCAGAGCAACACTTATTGGCGGGCTAACTCCAGAAAATCGATCGCAAGCACAAGTTAAAATATCAGAACCTGAAATTCGGGCCGCATTCACAAAAGTGAAAACTTCAGTCGGCATTGCAATATTGTCATCATCCATGAACAGAAGGTACTTTCCTTTTGCGTACTCAGCAGCTTGGTTTCGGTTAGCAGAAGGTCCCCTTTTTTTCTTTTGAATAATTATTTTCCAGCCTTTAGAGCGAAATTTTGGTTTTAGTGTTGCTAAATATTTTTTTGCTTCAGCCTTATCACTGGCATCGTCCATCAAAATCACTTCAAACTTTTTATATGTTTGCTGCTCCAAAGAATCCAGACATTGCTTCAGAAAAGCGGGTCGATTCCTATGAGTGACACAAATACTGACCAGGGGCTGTGGGCTACTAACACTTATTTTTTTCTGAAGATTTATGTTAATTTTGCCATGCCATGTTCCCCAGTTAGCAGATGTGGTTTTGGGGCTGACTAAAAAGCGAACCCTTTTAACCCCTTTAGAAAGTGCCAATTGAATGCGTTCACTCATCGCAAAAGCTGTAGGTTCAAATAGAACTTCTTTGTGATCGCGTTTATCTATGATCTCTTGAAATGCTAAAATATCCGAAGCGATGAAAGAAACCCCTAAAGCAAGACATTCTAGAACATGATACCCCATTGAATCTTCTCGGCAGGGAATCACCACTAAAGCATCTCGACGAGAAATGTATTTCAAAGACTCCGCCCGCCCCAAGTTTGAAATAATTTTCCATTTGTGAGTCCAACGACTTCCGACTTGAGTTAGATAATTTTCGTCCGAGTTGATCCGATTACTTATCCCGAGACCACCAAGAAAAGTGACCTTGATGCCCATTTGCTTCAAAAAATTTTTCGGCAAAAGATTAAGCGCATCACAAAACTCAACGATGCCACGCCTGATCTCGAGTCCCCCGTAGAATATAATCTCTTTGAACTTTGAGGTTTTGCCACCCTGAAAATTGTGAGGACTCATCAAAATCGGAAACTGTTCTACAAATTTGAACTTAGGTAATTTCCACCCTTCAGATTCAGCCCAATGCAGAATATATTGGCTAGGACTTATTAAGACGTCCGCGAGCTCAACACTTTTTCTTTCGAGATAAAATTTGAGTATATCATTTGGCTCGGCAACTAGCTCTTCATTGCCGTAACGCGCCCAATATCCCGGTCCATGCAAGTCAATACAAATTAAGGTCTTATCAAAATCGAGGCCGAGTGACTTTGAAAGTGCCGTGTAGTAGCCGAGCCCCTGAGCTCCTTGAAAATGAATTACATCAAAGTGTTGATTTCGCAAGTAGAGATAGGCCGCGTACGAAAGTCTTGCGGGATCTAGCCCCTCAATAATCATCGGTGGCTCTTCTAGCCAATGCAGCTCAATATTCCTTTTTTTGAAACTCGCTTTACATCTACGAAAAACTGGAACCAAACTTGCTGAGCGAGAAACAAAAAAAATACTGACCTTGTGTCCGGCTCGACTAAGACAATCTGCAATAGCAAGATTCGCCCCACCTACTCGATCATCAAACGAAACGAGCCCTTCTAGGTCAGTACAAATAAGCGCGACAGATCGAAACTGTGGGCTTTTAATCTTTAACGAAGAAAAAGAGGGCACTTTAATTTTTCTTATACGTTTCTTAGAAAATTTCGAATACCTATTTTTTGAGAGAGACATTTTGGTTTTTGGGGCCTTCCTTTTAACGAAATTAAGTAAGCTCTACTTTACAACCGGTAGTCAAAAGATGCTCTTTTAACTTCAACGAAATCAATACTTACACCTTTAGAGTAGATATGAATACCCCTTCTTTGATCAAATGTGATGGTGATCGCATTATATCCTTTATTCAGTTTGAAAGGCGAATCGTTAACCAAAATATCCAAATCAGACTTATTGTAAAATATAAAATGCAATGTCTTGTCTGGAAATACGTTTTTAGTATTTTGAT
>JAYUEN010000528.1:0-8790 GCA_043739185.1 Bdellovibrionales bacterium | reverse complement strand
ACCGGAACGCAGTGGACAACAGTTCCTGCCTTTGGAGACATCACCAATAATCTCACAGGACAAGTCGATTATCCGAAGCTAGAGTTTTACAAATGGACGCATGATATTTACGGCAATATGCCAAACAGAAATTATTGGACCAGTGGATTATTTGCGGCTCCTGGCTTAGACAATTACGATGCCGCCGTTGCGGCCCTTGCACCTTATGCAAAATAATTGAAAGCTTAGGGCTATTATTCCTTGCGCTCGATGATTTCTTTCCAGCCAGCGGCGCAATTGGCAGCATTTGAAAAGCCAAGACTCAATAATGCCATGGTGGCAGCGGCAGACCTAACACCTCTAGAGTCTACTACTAAAATCCGGTGTTCAGGTTTCACACCAATTTCAATCAATTGTTTTTTGATGCCTTTTCTGGGAAGTCCTTGTTTGGTAAAAAATTGCTTCCATTCAATATTGATGGCCCCAACATCAGGCGCTTCAATGGCTTCTTCATCAAGCGTTTGGCGCCCCAAATACTCAGCTTCGCTGCGCACATCAATAATCTTATAAATTCTTGCTGGCATTTGACCAAACGAAATTGGATTTAAAAGCCCCTGTTGATTGATGACATTGATAAATTCTTTCGAAGTGCAGTTTACCGAATCAAGAGTCTTAGGTTTCCAGATAGGAGCACTCTTATTTTGTTCTTGAGTCGTATTGATCATACGTGCTTTCAAACTCGAAATATCAACAAAGCTCACTTGTTTGATTCCTAGATAGGTCATCATCCAGGCAAGTCTGGCTTCTTCGCCACCACCCTTTACGCCATTTCCGACAACCAATACTTTTGACTCGGGTTCAATGCCTATTCTTGAAAGTCTTGTAGAAACTGAAAACAAATCGCCCAAGAGTTTTCCCTTAAAAGCTGTGCCTACTTCAGAAAATTCATCCCACTGTACATTTATCGAATTTGGAATATGCGCTAAAGAATAATCAAATGCCGAACGCGCATCAATGATGACACTGGCTTGATCAAGCGGAATTGATTTCATTATGGCCGGCAACTCTTGATCGGTGAATTTGAAAATTCTTGGTGATTTCTCACTGCTTTTGGTTGGCTTGAGCGCGCAACCAAAACTTGAAACTAGGAGAAGTACCAAAATAAATTTCATTACTTATGCTTCATCGTCGGAAATAAAATAATATCCCGAATACTCGGACGATCAGTCAAAATCATCACGAGGCGCTCAATCCCGACACCAACACCGCCAGTCGGAGGCATTCCGGTATCAATGGCGTGAATGAAGTCATCATCCATAGGCTGGGCCTCTTCATCTACCACTCGCTTTGCCTCTTGCTCTTTCAAGCGAGACAATTGATCTTCTGGATCATTTAATTCAGAGTAAGCATTGCCAATTTCCATATAGGCGGCGAAGGGTTCAAATCTTTCGACGAGTCCTTTTTTCAAACGATGCTTTTTAGTCAATGGGGATATCTCAATTGGATGATCCATGACAAAAGTTGGCTGCCACAAATGCTTTTCAACTGTGAGTTCAAAAAGCTCCATTATCATTTCACCGCGAAGCTTTGACTTTTTCAAATCCGAACCATTTTGTTTGCACAAAGCAAAGACCTCGTCGTCTGACAATTTTTCAATATCAATTTGGTTGTATTCATTGATTCCTTCATAAACGGTCATTCTCTTCCAAGGAGAAGTGAAATCAATTTCTTTGCCTTGATAATCAAATTTTGTTTTGCCGCGAGTCTTCATGCAAAGATGTACCATCAGATCTTCGAACTGTTGAAGTTGGTGCATATAATCGGTATAGGCTTCATACCACTCCAGCATAGTGAATTCTGGATTGTGTGAGCGATCAATACCTTCATTTCTAAAATTCTTATTTATTTCATAAACCTTTTCAAAACCTCCGACAATCAGGCGTTTCAAATAAAGTTCAGGAGAGATTTTTAAAAATAATTTCATATCGAGCGCACGATGATGAGTTGAAAATGGATAGGCCGCGGCGCCGCCGTAAATGGGCTGCAAAACTGGCGTTTCAACTTCTAAAAAGCCCCGATGATTCAAAAAAGATCGCACTTCGGCAATAATTTTTGAGCGCATAATAAAAACTTTTCGCGACTCAGGATCGGTTATAAGATCAAGGTGGCGATAGCGATATTTGATCTCGATATCGGCAATGCCATGATATTTTTCAGGTAATGGCTCAAGGGATTTACATAAAATTTGAAAGCCTTTGCAATGCAGACTAATTTCGCCTTTTTTGGTGCGAAACACAAAACCACTCACACCAACAATATCGCCGATATCGAGATGTTCAAAAGCTTGAACTCCAGAAGGTGGCAATTCCTCAAGCTTTAAATAGCATTGAACATTGCCGCTTTGATCTTGAATATTGAAAAACGCAGCCTTGCCCATTGGGCGTTTGGTCATCACTCGACCTGCAACTTGATATAGCTTTTCAGTTTTAGCCTCGCCAATGGCAAGCTTTTCATTTTCAAGCGCAAACTGGGAGCAAACACCAGTGCGAATGAATGTATGTGGGTAAGGATCTACTCCTAGAGTCCGAAGCTCATGTAGCTTTCTCTTTTTTTCAATCCTAAGCGGATTTTCTTTTTCAAGTGAGCCATCAATTATGGTTGGTTCGTCATCATCTATGAAGGTCATGACTTCGCTTTTCCTGAAAAAATATCCATGGCAGAACGAAGCAACTCAATGGCCTCTTGATGAGGACGCTGAAAAGCATTTCTTCCCATGATACTGCCAAAGCCACCGCCCTGAGCAATCATGGTGATTTCTTCTAAGAGCTCTTTTGTAGTTTTGGTTTCTCCGCCACTAAAAATCAAAATTCTTCGGCCTGCAAAACAGCTGTCAACGACGTGACGAACTCTTTCTGAGAGTTTCGCAACCGGAATACCTTCGCTTTCATATACTTTTTTAGCCGCTGCTTGCTCAATGTGAGCTGTTGGCGGCTTCACTTTCACGATATGCGCTCCGAGCTGGCAAGCAATTTGCGCTCCATAGGCTATAACATCAATTGCAGTTTCACCTTCTTTTGAAAGATCAGGACCCCGAGGATATGACCAAACAACTACTGCTAGGCCATACTTTTTTGCATAGCTTGAAGCTTGAGCTATTTCTTCATACATTTGTTTGCGATCACTACTGCCCGGATAAATTGTGAAGCCAATAGCTGCACAGCCAAGTCTTAAAGCATCTTCAACCGATGAGGTTAAAGCAGAAATGGGAGATTTATTTGAGAACAAAGTATCTGAGTTATTGATTTTCAAGATAAGCGGAATTTCACCTGCATAATCTCTAGCGCAGGCCTCAATGAATCCAAGTGGAGCGGCATAAGCATTACAACCCGATTCGATGGCCAGATTAATATGGTAAGTTGGATCATAGCCATCTGGGTTTTTAGCAAAACTTCGTGCCGGCCCATGTTCAAAGCCCTGATCTACAGGCAAAATTACCATTTTTCCGGTACCTGCAAGTCTGCCGTGATTTAAGATGCGCGCAAGGCTAGTGAGTGTTCCTGGATTGTCAGCTCCATACCAACTTAGAATTTCTCTTACTCTTGGTGTCATCTAGCCTCCCAAATGAATTTATTTTGAAGAGCCACAGTATTCATTTTACACAGCTAAATCAAGGGGCAGTTGACAATTTTAGACGACAGACCCATTCTCTGCCTGAACTACTAAGGAGGCCAAAATGCCTGATCAAATTGTGGTAATTTTTGAAGCAACTCCGAATCCAAATAGCCAAAAATTTATAGTGAATCGAAAGATTTCAGAGCAGAACTTTGAATTCAAGAGAAATGATCTCAATGGCAATTCGCCGCTCGCCAAAAAGTTATTTGGCTTTCCCTGGGTCGATGCGGTTTTTATTGGCCAAGATTTCGTCAGTATTACCAAGCAAGATTGGGTTGATTGGGATACGCTCAGCGATGCACTAGCAAGTTTAATTGCCGAGCATATCGAAGACAATCTTGGAGTCATTGTGCAACCAAAAGCTACGATGCCGTTGCAAGAAGCTGCCACACCTACAAGTTCAGCTCAAAAAGATCATGCTGTAAATCCGGGCGACTCAGCCGAAGTGCAGATGATTAAAAAACTCTTAGATTCTGATATCCGACCCGCAGTCGCAATGGACGGCGGAGATGTTATGTTTCACAAATATGAAAATAAAGTGCTCTATCTTCATATGCATGGCGCCTGTAATGGCTGCCCAAGCTCAACCTATACGCTTAAAACCGGAATCGCCAATAAGATCAGAGAATTTATTCCTGATATTGTAGATGTTGAAGCCGTGTGAGGAATGATCAGGCAGCTGGCAGCAGTTAACCGAAACTGTTTCAGTTAACGGGTGACCGCTGCCGGGCCCTGATCTCTTAAACTAATGAAACAATAAGCAACCCGGAGTTTTAAGATCAAGCTCATTTGCAGCATTGATACAGCTGTAAATCTGATAAGTCTCTTGACCATATCCAGTGCCCGGAACTGAACTAATATGACCTTGCAAATCAACTTCACAAGGATTGTTCTCAGTGCAAGCTTGGCCGCCTTCATTGACGGTATTATTAATGCCAATCACATTTCGCGTGCCGGCCTCAAGAATGGGTGAACCCGAAGTTCCACCAATGATTTCACATCCTGGCTTTGAATAGCGGATTGAATCCTGCATGGTCCAGCTTCCTTCACGAAGAAGACTTGCAAAACCATCAATATGACATGAATAGCCCTTGCGCCAGTAACCCGAAATCACCTCAATTGAAGTGCTCGCCACTGGATGTTTAGATGACAACAATAAGGGATGAGCATTCCAGTTCTTTTGAATCATCTCGTAGGTTTCCTGCAAACGATACAAGGTAATATCTGTACCAGTCATAGTAGAATAAATCGCCTCACTCGCATGCAAAGTCGCAATTCCTTGAGCATGATCATCAAAGAGACCGAAAGTTTTTTGACTTGGGACATGATAGGCAAAAGTGCCAGGCCTTGGCATGCCTCTTTCATAACAATGACCATTGGTGAGAATCATCGCCGGATCTGTCATCTGAGATTTTTCAAAGCGAATGAGTGATCCCGAACAATTTGAAAGGGCAACAATCCCATCGAAATGATAATTCAAATTCAGCGGCATCAAGCGATGTGCGTCTGGCCCTTTTGGTAAAGGCAAAGACAAAGCATTCACATTAAAACTGAAACTCAAAAGCAAACCTATAGTTAAAACTGAAACTTTTCGCATTATATAACCCCCGTTAGCAAAAAGAAGATAATAGAAAATGACGTACAAATAGTCGCTCCGTAATATCGACTTTGTAAATGCATTTCTTTTTTTAGAAATTATTAAAGCTCAGAGCAACGCCAAGCGCAACTCAAGGCTTAGCTTTTACGAGTGAGAAACTAAATTTTTAAAATCGACTCTTAAATAGCAGAAGAATTTTTAATTAACGACATTAAAACTTCTAATTCCAGAATTGAAACCCGGCAAGATTGAATAGCGTGAAGGATTTGAGAATCTGCCCACAGCTCGTTGTCCCGTCACATCTAAAGGCACAATACGAATTGAATAAACTCCCCAACCTGGCAAATTCACGGCTGGAGTCATACTCGCCCAACCTCTTACTCCACGAAGCTGAAAACCACCAAGCGCATAGGGATCTGGATTATAATCGTTGGGATTTGAGAAACTCATATTTGGTCTACTCACTTCGATATAAACGCCACCTGCGCCTGCAAAATTTGAAACATCATAGTTAATATAAAATGCCAAATTTGGATTATTAGATCCTCCTGCGAGCTGACCATTGATAAGAGGATTCATGGCAACGCCACTTGTGGGCCCGCCGCCGCCACCAGTTCCTGATTTATACCAGCAAGCCGGACGCCAACCTTCTTTATAGCCTTTTGCAATGGTGCAAGCGCCCAATTCTGGATCTTGATTGCCGATATCTTCCGTTGCAGCAATTGTACATAAACCGCCATTGAAATAAGTATCCAGTCGACACTGATAAGCAGGATGGGCATCGTTTGTCTGTTGAACGCTACTAGGATCAGGAGTGCTAAATGAAGGTGCCTGCCCAGAATTACCCATTTGATAAAAAAGTTGCGCGCCCGACATTCCCGCCATGGCTATACGCACACACATATTGGCAGCAGGTACTTGATTGGACCAAGTTAAATTACAACGCCTTCTTGCTTCAGGATCTTCATTTGCAATTTTATTATCATCATTGGCCCAAACTTTTCGTAAACATTTTGACGTTGAATAGTAATCCGCTTCACCCTCATCGCTCGCCCAGGCTGAATTTGCGGTCGCAAATTTTGGAGCCCCACCAATATGATGACCAATTTCATGACAAGCGACCATGGCGAGTCCATCATTCGTCATGGCAGGATGCCTTGCCAAGCCTCCGAAGATGTCGACCATATAGTTCTGACCTTGGCGATAGGCCTGCGCATTAACTGTGGCATCACTCCAGAGTTTATTGATCATAAGGGTTCCACCCTTACTTGCTACCTCAGCCACCATTGCAGCTTGAACTTTATCTAAAACCGAATTGAAATCATTTTGCACAACACTTGCAATTGCAAAATCCCCTGCCGGAATTTTCATATCATTGGGTGGCAAAAAACCCTCACATAAGATTACTTTTTCAAAGGTCGATTCGATTTGCTGTCCGCATAACAGAAAGAAAAAAAGCACCACAGCTTTAAAAATCAAGTGATTCACTTTCATAAAATCCTCCTGTCCAATGCCTCTCGGTGTGGACGAAAAGTGACTTTACGTATGATTTCACTCGATTCTAAATTTGAGACGTATTGACGTAAAAATTGGACTTAGGCAACCGCTCCAAATAGGGGCCTAAGTCTGAGTCTTAACAATAAAGATCCTGTTTCATAATTTGCGGTGAATTTACTATTTATGTCCCCAAGGATTTTTAGGCGCACAATTTCGCCAGCCCAAATGATAAGTATGCATGAGCACACCATCCAAACTATCTACGCTCATCAGCCCTAACTTTTGAGAAGTTCCTCCTGCCAATTGAAAATGCGCCCGAATTCTAAGTTGCGTGGTAGCTTCATTCCCACATTGCAAAACTTGCTTGCTCCTCCACGGCACTTGTCCTTTTAATAGATAATTTTGCGATAGTGGTCCGTTAAAAAGATGGCGCGCAAAGACATGTAAATACTGGCCACCATCCATGTCTATTTCACTCCACTCTTGAGCGCCAACTCCGGGATCAAGTTGAATGAAACCTCTAAAGTCAGCTGAAGAAATTTGTGGAATCGAATGCAAAGCCTTATTCAACTCAATATCAATTTCGCAATCTCGCAGCGTAGAGGCCGGAGCTGGACCACCCACATCTGCTTGAAATTGACTATATAATATAGACAATGTTGTTCCTTCTGGCGACAAGACAACTTGAATCGAATTGGCAGGACAACCATTTCCGAAATTTCGCACGCGCGCGATACTCACATCTGTGGCATAGCTATTTTCAGATAGCAAGGCAGCTGCGAGATACATTAACATTGATAAGGACATTTTCATTCGTTCTCCCCTTTTTTATAGACAATGGACAAATTGATACTACTTCATGAGTCCGTGCATTCTACTTTGCAAAGATGCTGCCAACGATTTTCACAATTTTGTTATCAATAGTTTTTTATTTATCTCGCGCGCGAACCAGACCTGTTTGACTCTGATCCAGAATATTTTCTTCACTTTTAAAATATTTTGGAGACAAATTGATCCCAAAAATTCAAAGTTTGCACATTTTTTTAACAAAAAACTTTGGCAACATATTTGCTCTAGTAAAAAAGTAGCGATTTCAATAAATGAAATCAAAATTAAAAAAGGGGAATTAAAAATGAGCGAAATCCAAATTAAAAAATGCCTATTTGCAATCACTGCAATATTGGCCCTAGCTAGCCAAAAAACCTTTGCTGCTCCTCAAGAGAGTCTACATTTAGGTCAACCTGTTTATGGCGGGAATGCTTGTCCACAAGGCTCAGCAAGCGCTGCCATTAGCCCAGACGGCAGCGATCTCAGCATTTTATTTGATCAATTTCAAGTAGAGGCCGGAAGCAATGGTAAACGCTTAGATCGTAAAGCTTGTAATATCGCAATTCCTCTTCATGTTCCCCAAGGATTTAGCGTATCTGTATTCACTATTGACTATCGCGGATTCGCTTCGGTCCCAATGGGAGGACGCGCGATGTTTAGCGCAGAATATTTCTTTGCAGGCTCTCGCGGCCCAAGTGCTTCAAAAGTATTTGCTGGTGGAACAAACCAAAACTATACCTTTACCAACAAGCTTCAAGCTCAGGCTTTGGTATGGACTCCGTGCGGAGCCGACACCAATTTGAGAGTGAATTCATCAATGCTTGTGCAAAGCAATTCAAGACTTGATGACGCTTTGGCAACAGTTGATAGTGCCGACGTTCATTCAGGGATCGTGTTTCACATTCAATGGAGAGAATGTAGCCAAAATGAAATGTCAGGCTCTGGATTTTTCTACTAAGCTTTTTTGAGAAGCAAATAAAAACTGGGCCCTTAGACTGTAAACCTTGAAAAACAAGTTAGACAATTTAAGGGCCCCATCAAATTCTTGGATAAAATTAAAAGTCTAAGCTGCTAGTTTTTTGTGATTTTGGTTAGGTTTTTCTTTTGGAGTCGAATTTTCCTCAACACTCCTAAGCGGAGCATCTTTCTTGGACAAATCCAGCAGCAAAACATTGTGATACAAAGAATAGAGCGCGATATGCAGACTAAGCCTCTCT
>JAYUEN010000527.1:0-2936 GCA_043739185.1 Bdellovibrionales bacterium | reverse complement strand
CCCAGTTCTCGCTTGATCAGTCCCCTCAAATCAATAGCCATCAAAGAATCAAGGCCCATATCCAAGAAGCCCTTATCTACATCTAATTGATGATTTTTCGGTAAATTGAGAAGTTTTTTTACCAAATCTTTAATAAAATTCTCAACCAATGTATAGCGTTCTGACTCTGATGCTTTCTCTAAAAGGGCTTGCAAAGATCCTTCAGGAGCTGAATTTTTTTTTGAAAATGAGGTTTTCAATTTAGATTGATAAACACTATCTTCTGCAAGGAGATGTTGCAATATTTTGGATCGATGACCTGATGTAAAACTTTCGACATAATCTGACCACTTCACGCGATCACCCCTATCTGGGCGAGCTGGCTTGCGCATAAAAACCTAAAGGCCTCAAGTCCGACATCATTTTGTAGCGGAGTGAATTTTGAATCCAAGTGAATTTTTCTTCCAGAATCATGAGCTGCTTTCGTCATTCCAATTGATGACCAAGGTCCCCAGTTGATACTTGTTGCAACAGATGATTTCATCCGGCGATGGTGGGCAAGTCCATCGAGAAATGCATTCGCGCCAGCATAATTACTTTGTCCCAATGTACCGAGAAGCGAAGACACCGAAGAAAATAATACTAAAAAATCCAAATCGCTACCTTGAGTTAACCGATGTAAATTCCAGGCGCCTAGGATTTTAGACGACATTACCTTTTGAAAACTATCCCAAGTTTGATTGAGTAAACTAGCGTCCGAAAGGGTTCCTGCGGCGTGAATAATTCCCCGAAGACGGCTGCTCGATTGAGAAAGCTGAGCGAAGCAATTGGACATTTCAGCTTCATTCGCCACATCAATCGACTTAATTTCAATATTGACGCCTTTTGCAATCATTTGATCAATTTTAATTTGTTGGTCAGGATTCGGCAAATTACGAGCGATGAGAATCAAATGTTTAGCCCCTTCTGCAACCAGCCACTCGGCGAACAAAAATCCGAGTCCACCAAAACCGCCGGTGATTAAATATGAAGCCTCAGAACGCACGGACCACTTCGAATTTGGGGTATTCCTCTCTTCTAATAGACTTAAGCGTTCGAGCCTGGGAACCCATACTTTTGAATCCCGTAAAGCCACCTGATCTTCTCGGCTTTCGGCTAAACATTGATTCAAAATAAATGGGCCGGCTGAAATGAGACTTTCAGGATCCAAATCAACGAGAATACAATCGAGCTGTGGATTTTCAAGTAATGCCACTCTCGTCAGTCCAAGCAATGGCGTCTGTCCAAATGCAACTCGCTTTTGTTTTTTTGAAATCGCTTGGGCTCCGCGAGTAACGAAACAAAGTCTCGGCATTTTGCTTTGATCTCCTTGCAAGATCAATCGCAGCAATGACAGAGCACTGCCATATCCGAGTCGCAAATCCGTTTCTAGAACTTTGCTGCAAATTTCTGATTCGTCCAAATTCAAACAAATATCTAAACTCCAAAAGTGAACTATTTGGGTGACTTTCAAATCCAAGGAAAACTTATTTTGAATTTCAGCGATGAGTTTCGCGTAAGCAGATTCATCGTTTGGATTGATTTCAAAATCAAATTTCATTCTCGAATTCTTATGACCAATGAGGATAGCTTTGTAGCCTTTTGAATTCAGGAGTTCCGCAAATTCTTTTGCTTCCCCGGATTGATCGGCAAAAAGAATCCAAGTCACTTGCTCAGAGGTCGACTGCAAGAAGTTGAGTTTTGGAGCTTCAACCCACAAGAGATGATAATAGTTTTCGAATTGTTCTTTCTTTTCTGACTTTCGAAACAATACTTCTGGAGCGGCGCCGACAAAGCTCAAACCAAATACTTCGGCAATAAGCAAACCGCCCTCATTGTAAATCTGTAAATCTCCGGTCAATGTAGTTTCAATTTGTCGTTGTGAAGGACGAATTCGCGAGTGGCACCACGCCGGCGTCTGCCCTTCATGATAGACAATTAATTTTTCAATGCTCAACGGCAGAAAAACATGTGGACCCAAATGAGAAATTCTTTCTTCTTGAGATGAAAAATTGGCAAGAATAAGCGAAAAACAAGCATCTAATAATGTCGGATGTAAAATAAAATTTTTCAAATGCAAACCTGAACCTTCAAAAAGCTTCAGTTGGCCAAGCGTTTCGAACTCAGAATGCCAAACTCTTTTCAAACAGCGAAATTTCTCTCCCAGCTCAAGCCCGAAGGCCCAAAAAGTTTTGTAGAGTTCAACTACTGCGAGCTCATTACATCGCTCGATTATTTTATGAAGCTGATTGAGATTAGATTCTTCTGATGATTTCTCTGTTATGAATTCATCTGTCCAAGCTCTGGCGAATCCTTTTAGATGTCCTCGCCAGGAAGCATGATTTAAAATATCTGTTTGTATTCCGGTGCTGTGAAACAACTCAAAGCTGATTGCATTTTGATCTAATTTGCTACTGACCAATTGAATATCAATAAACTCTTCATCATGTAAAAAAACTGGCCGCTGAAAAATCAAATCTTCTAAAACAATTTGTTCCGCATTTAAAGCTTTGAAGGCTGCGGCCACTGCCATTTCAATATGAGCCGCTCCTGGCACAAGCAAATGATTGAGTACGAGATGGTCCTCAAGGAATGCGGGCCTTTTTGCATTCATTTCAAAGTGAAATATATTATCAAGCTTATCTTTTGCCGATCGATGAATACCGTCAAACATGGGGTGAAAGCTCGGTTCTGCCAAATGAGTCTCACTGAGCGTCCTACTTTTAATACTAAGTTGAGCTTGGTTTGGTTCAAGCCAATAACTTTGTCTTTGAAATGCATAGGTCGGAATATTTATTTTTTTTGGATTCGCAAAACCCAGATCCAGAGCCTCCCAATTTGGAGAAAGGCCTTTCGTATAGAGGACCGCCAGGCTCTTAAGAATTTGATCCCAATTGGGTTGATTTTTGGCTAAAGTT
>JAYUEN010000526.1:0-8826 GCA_043739185.1 Bdellovibrionales bacterium | reverse complement strand
GGTGGCAGGTCAGTCTCATCAAAGAGCGTATGAGTAATTTGTTCTTGCGCGAGCTTCTTTTCCTTGGCAAGCCTAGCAAGTAGCTCATGTTTTTGGGCCGATACCGAGCCATGTGAACAACGTGCGATTTTCGCGACTTCCCTAAACGAAAGTCCTGCCTGGAGAAGCTGTTCAATCAAGGCAGAGTTTCTTGTGCGCTTTCGACCAAGTATTTTGCCTCGAGCTCTCGCTGCGGCTAAGCCGTTGCGTACACGTTCGGCTATTAAATCTCTTTCAAGTTGGGCGATTGCAGAAATAATAACGAAAACAACATGGCCAAGACTTGTGTTAAGGTCCAACTTTTCGGTCAAGGATACAAAATTTGTAAAGCACTTTTTAAACGTCTCTAAGCCTTTGAGCATATGAGTAACAGACCGAGCGTACCTCGAAAAAGCAAAAACGACAACACTCTCGATTTCCCCATTTTCAACGGCTTTCATCATTCTGTCCAATGCAGGACGTGAAGCTTTGGTCCCTGACTGGTTCTCATCGGCAAAGAGTTCATAGTCTGTGACATTGTTTTGCTCGCAAAAAATACGAAGTGCTCGTACCTGAGCATCAAGTCCATTTTTTTGATCCGCGGTGGAAACGCGTGCATAAAGCGCCCAGCGCCGTTTCTTGCCGCTGGCCGTGTTTTCATTAAGTTTAGCTTCCATAATAGTCTCCTAAAAAGAAAAAGCCCGAGAATTTTATCTTCGAGCTTTTTCAGATGATTTAATTTTGAGATGCGAAAAAGACTTAGATGCTTTTGACTTTGAGTCCCCAGCGAAGAGCGAGGCCTCGTAGAACTGCGGTTTGAAGATCTGTTTCCATATTCAAAATGGGTCCGAAAAAATTGGTTTCTGCCTTTTGCTCATCGGTCCAGATTCCAAAGGCTATGTCGACCGCCGCTTTGTGAGTTGGGTTCAATGGCAAATTGTAGATTTCATCCCACTTAATCGAGTCTCGATAAAAATCCACAAACGGCATTGTCGCGTCCATCAAATGCTGATCGGCGCAGAGAACAGTTAAAACGGCTCGCATTTGGGTTGAGATTTTTTGAACGACATTCTGACCGAGCTGATTTGTAAGTGCTAACGACATGAATAACTCCTTTAAGTTAATGAGAGTCGAGCTCTCAATTTGTAAGTGTGCGAGCCCGGCTTAAAGCTGAGCCCGTATCGTGAAAATTTATTTTGTAAGAGTATGAGAAAATTTTGAATATGACATTATGCCGGTACTCGTGCTTTTAGCCGCAAGACCCATCATCATGAGCGTGCAAGACTTGAGCTCGCCGATGAGAGCTAATGCCAAAGCAATTTTAAGAACCCAGCTAAAAAATCTAACGAGTTCCATTTTTGAACCCCGCGTTCTTAGAGCCTGTTCGCCTGGTGAACCGAGCAGCCTTGGCTGCTGCTTGAAGGCTTTTAATTTGCTTTTCCGAAAGTCCCGGCACTTCGAAACTCTTACGACGAAGCCGTTGGAAGTAGTTTTCAATTGCCACTTCAGACTTGCCGTATTGTTCGGCCAATTCTTTTCTAGTGAGTCCTTTGTTGAATCGCAAAACTGCCAGCTCTGCCAGATCAAACCTAGGCTCCCGCCACACAATAGGGTAGTCCTCAACCCACGTGATAGGTTCTTCTACTATCGGACCACGGGTACCAAAAAAAGTCCGCGAACGAAAGTTCAGCGGATTTTTTTTTGGTACCCAAGACAGGGCTTGAAGGGAGAAAATCGTGCAGCCGGGGGCTGCTGAGCGCCACGATTGCGCGAAAGATTTTCGGGGTGGTCAGGCGGAGGATGAGCGTGAAGCGAATCCGAGCGCTTGACCAAGTCCTGTCCTGGGTACCACATATATAATGTTTGCTCTCTGAGCAGAAAGAGAATCCGCGAACGAAAGTTCAGCGGATTTTTTTTGGTACTTGGGACAGGGCTTGAACCTGCAGATCGTCGTCGTATTGATTTTGTAATTTTGCCCTTTTAGGCCATGTGTATATTAAATGGACGATCTCTAAGGCAAAGTGTGCAATCAAAAAGGCCTGGGATTTATAGGGCTGGGCACAAATTCTGCTTCTTAAAGTTTAGCAAACTTAATTGAGCAGGACTTTGCATGATGAAACAGGTCGCGAGACTTATAGGCTATTGGTTCGTTTTTACATTTGCCTTCGTCGGTGCGCTCGAAGCCCATTTTGAACGTAGCAAAGAGTTTCCGAATTTAATTTTACAGCGTGCCTACCACCAAGTTTCTCCAGAAGCGATTCCTGAAAAAGAAATTGACCGGGCAGAGTTAGCCCTAAATCGCTTGCTTTATTCGTTTTTAAATCGAGCGGTGATGCCGATTGTTTTACCTGGGCAAAAAGTGCCGCAAATGACGAGAATTTTTCCGTATCTTCAGGGTCTTTTAGATCAGCAGAGATCGCAAGCCGTAATGAGACCATTGGTACGATCAATTTTGGGTGGCATCTACGAGCAACTCAAAGGAATCTACGATGTGAACCCCGCCACATATGATGCGGTTCAAGCAAGCGAGCAATTGATTCGCGAAGAAAGAACTTACCCGGTTACTGAACTGTGGGGCGTCGGCAGCGATTTCGATGTTTTGCTTTCGGGGGTTGATGACAAAAGGTATGATCCTTCGGAAAGTCTTACAAGAGTTGTGAACAGTGTCCGCGAACTATATAATATTGGATTTTCAAAAGACCCTATCAATCGCTCTCTCTACCCGCTAGCTGACTTCAAAACTTACAACAAGCAAATTGAGCGCTCGTCTGTTCAGGGCGGCTCAACGATTGATTTTGTTGCTTATGATATGAAAGAGCGGCGACTGATTGATCCACCAAGATTTCCGGGCACAGTCCGCAATTTAGTTCGTGGCTTGAGGCGATATGTGCGACCTCAGCAAGGGGTCATTGTAGACCTGTCATTACAGACGATTCGCACCTCTCGTCCCACGTTGGAGCTCCCTTGGCTCAGACTTGATTCTGAAAGCGAAAAATTGCTGGTACTCGATCTAGGCAAAACTAGCCACGCTTCTGGGGTGGCTTTTGAGCAATTTAACAAACTTATGAGGAACAGTCGATTTGGAGCTTCAAACAACGCCGTTTATCGTAGCGAAGAGGGCAGCGCAGAAGCAGCTCTCTTGGCTTTGTCCAAACGGATGAACTTGCCAATATCAGAATATCTCGAGCACTACCCGATACCGCCACAAGGAAGATCGACGAATGGACTTCCTAAAGACATTTTAATGACGACCGAAGAATTTGTTTCACTTTTGGCAGATGGAAAATATCTTTTTCATGGAACCAAAACCAAAAGCAATTTTATGGCCATCTTGCGAGGGAATTTCGTCGCAAGTGCAGGCAACGGAAAAAATCCTCACCGAGGTACATACACCTCACCTAACGTAGGCATCGCCCATCATTACTCGAATGGAACTGGGCACGTCGTAAAGATTCGCCCTCGCCTCGGCCAAAAGCTCAACATTGTTCGCGCCGAACGTCTCAAGCAAACGCCGCTATACAAAGAGCTGATGAAGGGCCGAGAAGAAGAGTCAGAGGACGTCTATCAGTTGTTGGCTCGTGAGTATGGCATAGACATCATTGTCATTAGTAGCGACTACATATTGTTAGAAAATAGTGCGGCCATTGAAATCCTAGGTGTAAAAGATCTTCTTCCGGATATTGGTCGCAGCTTGATAGACAAACAAATATCCATTGAGAAACGTATCGATGCTTTCGAAAGATTTCGAATCTTGATTGAATATGCAAATTCTATTGGAATGAATGATGAAGAAACAAAAGCCGAAGTCGCGTACCTTATGGATGCGTTTGTCTTAGCATTGGTCGACAATGTTCAACAGGGCAGCTTCCTGGCAGCTAAAACTCTTAAAGAGTTGCGCCCTACAAATCGTGAGGTTTTGCTGGTTTTGGCCGGCTATTTGTCGAAACCGGAGTTGGCTACGGTTGCCTCGGTTGCGCTTTCGGGTCTAGCCTCACAAGACGCTCAAATTCTTGATTCTGTTATTGGAGCAATGAAAAATCTCGGTGCAGCCGAGAAAGAAAATATTGTCGAGGGACTGATGGTATGTGGGTCGACGGACACGAAAGTTTTAGCCACAATTGCAGATACCGCAAAGAATTTCAAAAGGCAGATGTACACCAACAATTACAGTGAACGTATTGATCGGATCGGACATTACATTGCGAAAATGCCGGTTCAATTACCTGAACAAATGCCGGTGATAGAAGCCCTGTCAGCCGCCTTTAATTTCGAACCAGCTCGGGCCCGCGTTCTTGCGATGACCGAACATCTCAACACAACTTGTTTGATCAACATAGCCAAAATTTTAGGTTCACCGGATTCACTAGGGGCCTACCAAGCGCGTATTTTGTTGAGAGAGCGCGGAGCTCTCGATCCCATAGTACGAGAAGAGTTAGGGAGACAAATTGAACGGCTACAAGAAGCGGGGAAGGTTGCTAAAGTGCGGCCACAAAATCCGTATCAGCGAGATGCCATTGCGAGAGATTTAAGAGATTTGGTGGGCTTAAAAGCGCATTACGCAAGTGACGACGACTACACTTACAAGGTCGGAAATATTTTATCAAAATTGCAGCTGGGCCCTCCCTACAATCACATTTTAAAAGATTTGACCATTGCAAACTCGAGAGATCCTGTTGTCATAGCTGGCCTGATTCACGCATCGACACTTCGTAGTGTTTCAGAGAACGCGGAGGTCGTTGATGTCATGTTAAGCTCTGGATCAAAGGATCCGAATCTCGTTTCTGGCATATTAGCATACGCCACTGACGAAAGCGACAGAAGTGCCATTCCTGTTGCTATGAAAGAGCAGTTAAAGGCTTACGTTCGACAACTTCAAACCGATCATCAGCGGATTATTGGCCAAATTATTTTTGGTATTTACGCAGACTATTTGAGAGAGACTTCGGTTCAATGGCTCGAAACGAAAGTGAGTTCAATAGGTCGCGAAAATCTTTTGACACTAGTTAATATGATGAAACCCACTGGCTCGGTTTTCGGTTCCGCCTCTAGAGCCGCGGCGAAAAAGATTTTACTGTCAATAGACAGTCCAGATCCTGAAGTGGTCGAAGCTCTTCGAAAACTATCGGATTCAGGAAGTGGAGATGCCATTGAAGTGCTCGCAGCTATCGGAAACAGAGGGCCAAAGAAATCGGTTTCGGCCGAAGTGGGTTTTTATGGCCGCAGGGATCCTATTGTAGAATTAACTAGTGCGGACCATCAAGACGCAGCCAAAATTGAAGCTTTGGTTGCCGCTGCAAACAAGTCCGGCCATTTCGAGCAAATCAATGCGATCGAACAATTACTTAAGTCGCGATCAAATGAACGAGACGTGCAGCTCGCCATCGTAAAGTTTGCCAGGGTGAACAATCATTTTTCAAGTTCTCTTATCGAAAGATTCAGACCGAGACTGATTGATTACATTAAGAGTATTCAAACTGAAGATGAAGCAGTACTGACACAACTGGCTCAAGGCTTAGAAACTTACATTGGTGAATACGCTTTAGTGACTCTTACAAAGAATTTTGCGCACCTGAGGGCCCCACAATATCACGAAATTCTTGAAATCTTGTTTGGTCATTCACTTGAGAGCCGGCTAATGGCGAAAAAATTTATTGATGCAAGCCTGCCGGATGATCCAGCATTTATTCGAGAATTTGAAGAGAAACTCAAAATCTTTGCTCAATATTCTAGAGGCGATGTTGCTTTGCGAATTCCAAAATATTGGTTAGCCAATGCGGCAAATTTAAATCGGTGCACTTTATTATTTAGATAGGAGTTCAAGCGAACGACCTTCGCGGGGCTAAAGCCGGTTTTGGTTCTGGTCAACTTGTTGCAAATGCTAAAGAAGTTATTGCGTCCATTCGAGAAAGTGCAAAATTTTCTAACCATACTATTGAAATTGATTCCGCGCAGGTTTTTTCAGACGGCCGTCTTTTATTTGGTAAAACATTCTCTCGGGCCAATGAAAAGGATGTTAAATTTTTTATTTATGATTTACATGAAAAGACCGTCAGAATTTTGGACTCCCAGAATCAGGCAGGACTGGATTCGCTCGCAATGCTGTCCATCAGCAAAGATCAAAATTATGCAACCGCGAAAGGTCGCGAAGCTCAACAAATCTGGGATCTGCGTTCTGGTAAATCCATTATTGTTTTGAGCCCTCCAAATGAGGGCTATCCGGCAACCCGAATTTCTGATGCCGGAGGCAGGCTGCTTGTATCGAGCCGTAAAATAGTTGATGGCGAGTGGCTAGCGACGTGATGGTAAAACTTTTGCCCTCAACTTGAAGTTTACTCAAGAGATGACACATGAACGCCAAAAATATAGTTTTGAAAAAGATTGGGTGGGTCTGTGGAACTTGGACTCAAAACAGGGGCCAAGAGAATTGAAATCCTCTGATTTGAATACTCCGGAAGATCAGGAGCCAAGTGTTGCATTAGGTAACTTTGATACATGCATGCATCAGCTGCAAAAACGAGCTTTCCAAGCGTCTGTCGATGCTCCTGTTTTTCAGCCGGAGAAAACGAAATTTCCCCACGATAAATTTCGACTCCAGAGCTCTTGGCGATAGAGGGCTGTTGCGACCGTCTAACTGTTTGATACGGGCGCCAAATGCGTCACTGTAAATTTTAAGGACAGATTCTACGGATAAATTAAATGGACAACTTTAGCATAAAAAAAGCTCTATGCCCTCTCCGCACAATTTGCTTCTTGACCCCCAGCGAATCCGGCCAGATATTTCAGTTTTCTTAAGGAGTCCGATGTAAATATATGGTGCTAAAGATTCCTCTCAACACAATGGAGCCAAAAAATGAAAATCCTAACCGCAATCCGAAGCCTAACTCTCATCTTCCTTCTGCCCCTAAGGCTCCAGGCCCACCAAGATATCGTATGCTGGGATCAAGACTGCCTCCAAAACGGATGGACCCAAACAGACCTACTGCAAAACTCTTTTACCGATTTTCAATGTTATCGTTCTGGTTGTATAAACTCAGGATGGATTGTTGGCGGCACCCAAAATATCAAGTACTACACGCAGTGCATTTCTGGTGATTGCTTTCATCAAGGTTGGTACGAAGTCGATCGCGAAACACAAAGTCTCTTAAATCAAGTTCAATGTGAATCAAAAAATTGTCTGACGAATGGATGGACTAGTTATGGATCCAAAGGTTCTCTAAAAACAATCTGCAAAGAGAGCGATTGCAAAACAAGGGGCTGGACTTCACAAACCGCAAATGGTGGCCACTCAATTGTCACGTGCAAATTAAACTCGTGTTTTACCCAGGGTTGGCTTCAATCTGAAAATTAAATTTGGCTATTTATAAACTCAAATTCTACATTTAGAGACCCGAAGTATAGTCATCCTTACTATCTGTCGCTCGTTCCAATTTTTTTTCTCTTTTGTACCCTTGGCGTCGCAGAATTTGTTGAAAAACCTGTGATTTCCTCATTGATCAAATCTTTGAGATGCTCATATTGGGGATCGAATCCAAGCGCCTCACGGCAAGCCACAAGCTCATCTACGAATTCATTTGCTTTTGCGATTGGAATTCCACACTTGCGATCCTCTAACTTAACCCCGCGCTTGATGAAGCTTTGCATTCTATCGTCACAGAATTTCGTGCGGGCATCGTAGGTTGTTTTCATGCTTTGTATTCGCTGACCAAGCGCCTCAATGAGCTTTGCACGCGTCTGTGCGGTGACTTCCAATGGTAAATTTATTTGAGTCGGATCCGTCAAGTCGTCTGATAAAAATGCAAATGAAACATATCGCGTTTCAAGCTGATCACGCATAAGTTTAATAGTCTGATCTTTACCATCGGTATGGACTCGAAAAAAATAGCCGTTGTTCTGCTCCGTCTGCTTAACAGTATAAGAAAATGCTCCGTCTTCTGTGAAAAAATAATATTTTGAAACTTCTCCCTTGCCGAGAGGTTCACCCACACTTAGGAGTTTTTCTGGATTCTTAGCTACGGCCGAAAAATCAAATTTTTTCGGTAACTTCTTATTGAGTATTTGAGAGTCTTTTGCAATTTTTGAGTAACATGCAAACTCAGTACGAAATGCTCCGTTTACTGCGTTTGCAGAAAAGCTCTCCTGGCCAATGAGGAGTAAAGCCAATATAAGGGTATTCTGAAGACGCATCATAATATAACAATCGACATTTTCACCCAAAATCTTTAGGCTAGGATGTACTCGTAAATTCTTTCAAGCTTATCGCGCTATGGCTGGGGTCGAACTGTGCTTTAAAATAAGCCATCCCTGTTCGGACTTTTAATATATGAAGGTGTAACGTGCGCGATTCATGCTAATAGTCTTCGAAAGCTTGACAAAGAATGACCGCCTCGTCTCGGCAAGCCTTATATCGACCCAGATCCAGAAATTGAAATGCCAGACCCGTCGCTTCCTTTAGAAGAAAAGGACGTCTCAGATGACAGCTAGATTTAGTAATAGCCAGCTAAGAGCCAGGAGCAATAAATAATGGGAATAAAATTATTGTTTTTCTTGAATATGATTGGTGCCACAATCTTCAATTGGGCCATCACTTTCTTATGTATTCTCTTTATGAGTTTTTTTACCAAAAAGGAATTATTCCCATCAGACAATTTGGTAGGTTCAGCTTTAGGGGTTCCAATTCTACTCATTTTTTTTAGCCCTATTCTTATATTTTTCGTAACTGCTCAGGTCCCTCGAATCGAAATCGCGTGACAGTTTCAGCGGATAACTTATCATTTTTTTTGCGCGATGAGAAAAATGAAAAATATTTTC
>JAYUEN010000525.1:0-26457 GCA_043739185.1 Bdellovibrionales bacterium | reverse complement strand
TCCAAAACTAAGCAGGTAGCTTTTGGCTTTTTTTCGGCACCCGTGTCAAAATTAGTTACATCTCAATTCAAAAATTCAGTGAAATCAAATTATTAGAGGCTAGAAGTTTTTTTCAATAGGCACATACTTTGCTGAAGGAGGAGATCTAAGTCATTTTATATTCAGAAATTGAATTGGAGCCAATATATGATTTGCAAATCTGCAAGATCTTATTTTCAAACGCCCTGGTCGCAAATCATTTTGATATTTTTCTTTGGAAGTATAGCTAGCGCTGCGACAACCACTTTAGATAAAATGGCAGATGACCTAGAAGCCGCAGCTCAAGCCTCTAGTAAACCGGCTCATCAACAGGCGCAGGCAGTGGTTAAGCCGGGAGGGCATCCTGCAGTCCGAATTGATAACACTCAAGCTCAACCCATTCGCTTAAGAATTTCAACAACACTTGCTAAGCCGCCAACGCAGTCTAAGGCCTCAGCTCCTGGGACTAAAAAATCAATCCAAACAAATAATCCACAGCTGCCAACTTTCAAGACCACCTCCGATTCAATAATACAAGAAATGAATAGCGCGCTTGAGCCGAAATGGATGGCTTTGAAGAAGTGTTTGACAGACTTGAAAGAAGACAGTCGCTATCGCGCATCAGAAGAGAGCGCAGGATTTCTAGATGAATATGTAACTAAAAATCAGCTGCTCATGACCAATATTGAAAAAAATAAAAGTGACAAAGCAAGTTCTGAGAAAAGAAGATTGCAATATGCCAATTGGATGACGGCCCGCATGTACAGTGAGTGTTTGGATCTTTCAAATGGTCCTGATAAATCTCGCTACGTTTATTTGATCGGCCAACAAGCAAAAAACGATGGCAAGGTTTTCGAAACTATAGTCGGCACAATGGCGAGTGAGCGCATTCAAAGCCTTTGCGTGGGCGGAAATTTAACTTGTTGGAATCAAATCGTTATCAAGTATCAAGCGCAAAAAGACGATTTGCTTTTATACCTTAAATTGATCGCACCCGGATCTTTAAAGTATTTGGCATATGTAGGTCATGGTTGGTCTTACGGATTTTTACTAGGATTTAAAGATATGTCTGTCCCGGCTGACTGGCATTCCTATTCAAAACTTACAAACTTAGGTTGGCAGGCACAGCGCCAAGGCGCCATTTACAGCGATGATATGAATTATGTGGGACCGATAATCGCAAAAGCACTTGATCCAAATGGTGAAGTTGCAATTTTTGCTTGTAATAATGCCGATGATTTAGCTCCGATTTTAAGTGGACAATTGCCGGTAACTACAAAAGTACTCGCAAGCGAATCTGGGATGGAATACAAAGCCGTGCCCGGAACCGCGGGTTGGTCGCTGACCTTACCAACTGGTGAAAAATTCAATGGGCCAAAAATTCATATGTATCCCTCGACAAAAAATGCTTTTAAAAAAGTGCCATCAATGGCGTTTAAATTTTCTCAAGATTTCGCAGCTCTTGAAAAAGATCCCGAGGCAAAAGAAACCGGAAGTGGCTATGATGATATGGCGAGTGCCGTTTTGACTCGTGTCGGTCGCAAAGAAGCATGGTTTGATTGGGTTAACAGCCGAAACGATGCTCAAAATCCTAGTCTGGCAAGACTCATCGTTTTTGATAATCAAGACCGAGAAACTATAGCTGCGATTTTTAAGATTCCTGCGCCAGGACACGGCCTGTTTGAAGATGATTTAGAAATCACCTTCAGTGAATATGACGAAAGAGTGAAGCAGGTTTTAAATAATAAAGAAGGTGAGGAGCGCAATTATCTTCTTGATCTTTTTGAGCGCATCAATGCCTGCATCGAAGATGGTGTGAGTAAATTCTACTAGAGAATTTCTAAAGTAATACAGAATTGAAGGAATGCCTTGCCGAAAAAGTCATCTATATCGACAGAAATTGAGCGCAAATTTCTGCTTTCAGTTCGCGACTTTAAACGACTCGCGAAAAATCGCCAGATGATATTTATTGATCAAGGCTACCTCATTCTTAAAAAGAATTATCACTCACGCATTAGACTCAGTAAAACGGGTGAGAAATTTGAAGCCATATTTTGCTCAAAAGTCGGAATTGGGCTTGTGAGAAAAGAATTTGAAGAGAAGATCTCGCTCGAGCATGGCAAGCTATTAATGAGAGAGTCAGTAAGAGTTTTACGAAAGCAAAGACTTAAAATAAAATTCAAGGGTCTGGTCTGGGATCTTGACTACTATCCTCAAGAAAATTTTGCGATCGCTGAAATTGAAATTCCAAGTACTAATTTTAAGATCGAAATGCCAGAATGGGCGGGACGTGAGGTCACTGGAATGAGAAGATACTCTAATATTAATTTAGCGCGAATTCGTAAGAAAATTTGACTCAAACCGGTATCTAGTTTAGCCAGGTTTACCAATCTTGTCAGATTCCTGACACAAAAAGAACACAGCCTCGATTATCTTGAGAAGCAACTGTGCCGAACCCTGATATTGGTAATAAAAGGCGTGCAATTGAATTCTGATAAAACTAAAAAGCGAAAAGACACGCATTTACCTGATCGTGTTTTTCGAAAAATTTTGAGACTAATTGCCTGGAGCATGATTGGCATTATGCTTGCGATTTTTGTACTGCTTTTGCGCATGGCTTGGCCGAGTTTTGCGAAATTTGGTTTTGATTTCTTAACCGGAAATGACTGGAATCCGCCAGTTGATATATTTGGCGCTCTGCCATTTATTTACGGCACCTTGGTATCCTCATTTTTAGCAATATTAATTGCTGGTCCAATCAGCTTGGGTGTTGCGCTTTTCTTAACTGAGTTGGCTCCTAAGCCAGTCAAAAAAGTAGTTTCGTTTTTTGTTGAAATGTTAGCGGCCATTCCATCCGTTGTTTATGGGCTTTGGGGGGTATTTGTTTTAGTTCCGTTTATGCAAAAATATATTCAGCCTTTTTTAATTCATAATTTAGGGCCGCATACTTTTTTTGCAAATGGTTTAGCTAAACTATTAACAGCCTTGGTTTACCCGATTGTTTTACTGAGCCAAATTTTTCATTTCAATTCGTGGTCACTTGAGCAAACTTCGCAAATGATGATTCACTTTGCGGACCAAATTTTTTCTGGCCCCGGATATGGAGTAGGCTTACTCACCGGCAGTATTGTACTCGCAATCATGATCATTCCTACGATCTCTTCGATTTCACGAGAAGTTTTCTCAAGTGTTCCCAGCCAAATTCGCGAAGCGTCCCTTGCCCTTGGGGCGACCCGCTGGGAGATGATTCGCATCTCGGTACTGGCCTCTACTAGATCCGGAATTTTAGGCGCCATGATCTTAGGACTCGGGCGTGCACTGGGTGAAACCATGGCGGTCACTATGGTTATTGGCAACCGCAATGATTTGAGACCTGCGATACTGGCGCCGGCTCAAACAATGGCCAGTGTTATTGCTAACGAATACAATGAAGCAAGCGGGCTGCATTTGTCTTCTTTGGTTGGAATCGGACTTTGTCTGCTTATGATTTCCCTTTTGGTCAATTCGATTGCACGCTTTACTATTTGGCGTGTTGAGGGAGCGTCGAAATGAACCAAAATCAAGTTCTGGCGCTTCGCGATCGACGAAGAAAAATTACCAATATTGTGGCTTTAACAGGTTTGTATTTGGTAGCACTTATTGCAATGACTCCATTGGTAATTATTTTTTCTTATGTCGTTTATCGTGGAGTAGATCATCTCAACCTAGCCTTTTTCATTGAGCTACCGAAAGGAGCCGGCGAATTAGGTGGCGGCATGGCCAATGCCTTTGGCGGAAGCCTCATTCTCATTTTCATTTCCTCGCTCTTTGGAATCCCCTGGGGAATTGCTGCCGGAATTTATTTAAGCGAGTACAAAAGCGGCTATACGACTAAAATTTTGAGATTTGTTACCGACTTATTGACCAGCATTCCGTCAATTGTAATCGGCATTTTCGCTTATGCTGTGGTGGTCGCGCCATTCAAAGCTTATTCAGCACTGGCAGGAAGTTTTGCGCTTTTTATTATTATGATTCCAATTGTTGCGCGCACGACTGAAGAGATTTTGAAATTGATGCCCCAACATGTGCGCGAAGCAGGGCTTGCGCTTGGGCTTCCTCGCTGGAAGGTGATTTTGAGAATCGTCCTCCCGGGCTGCATTGGTGGCGTGAGCACCGGAGTCATGCTCGCCATTGCGCGGATCAGCGGTGAAACCGCGCCCTTATTATTCACAGCTTTTTCAAATGACTACGGATTTCGAGGATTCACCAAACCTGTGGCATCTCTTCCGGTTCAAATTTACAATTATGCCGCTTCAAATGATGATGTTTGGCGAGCCAAGGCTTGGACAGCAGCTTTGGTTCTGGTTTCAATAGTTTTTATTGTGAATCTATTGACACGCTTGATTTTAAAACCCCAAGGTAGTGAAACATGATTGATCTCGTGAATACTCAGCCCAAAATTTTGCGAACTGAAAATTTAAGTGCTTACTTCGGAAAGTTTCAAGCACTCAAATCAATTTCAATTTCGATTAATGAAAATGAAGTTCAGGCTCTCATTGGTCCTTCGGGTTGCGGCAAATCGACCTTTATTCGTACTCTCAATAGACTCCATGAGGAAATTCCGGGGGCCTGGGTTGATGGTGCAGTTTATATTGGTGATGAAAATATTTACTTGCCTGAGACCGACGCGGTCAATATTCGCAGAAAAATTGGCATGGTCTTTCAAAAGCCCAACCCATTCCCTTCGATGTCGATTGCTGAAAATGTTGTAGCGGGACTAAAGCTTTCAGGGATCAGGCGAAAAGCACTTCTTGATGAAGTTGTTGAGAGAAGTTTGCAACAAGCTGCTCTTTGGGAAGAAGTAAAAGACAAACTCAAAAAACCAGGGACGAGTCTTTCAGGAGGGCAACAACAAAGGCTCTGTATCGCGCGCGCCTTAGCCGTGCATCCTCGAATCTTGTTGATGGATGAGCCAACTAGTGCCCTTGACCCCATTTCGACTGCCAAAATTGAAGAGTTGGTGATGAATTTGCGAAAGGATCTGACAATTGTGATGGTAACCCACAATATGCAACAGGCAGCTCGAATATCGAACCAAACCGCCTTCTTTCTTTCTGGCGAATTGGTAGAAAATGGTCCAACTAAGAAGATCTTTACCAAACCCAAAGACGTGAGAACAGAGCAATACATCACCGGGAGATTTGGTTGAGAAATCAAATGAGTTTTGTTTGCTTGCAGGCTTGATTTTTTGTAAGGTGGAGTGGCTGAGAAGGGAAATCTTCATGATACGCGGATTTGAAACTGAATTAAAGGAACTCAAGGCCGAGCTGCTTAAAATGGGCGGTTATGTTGAGCTCGCAATTTCAAAGGCGACCGAAGGTCTCAATTTAAGAGATCCGAATTGTATCAAGCAAGTTCGGGAGTCCGAAAATAAAATAAATGAAGCACATTTATTAATAGATAATATGTGCCTTGAAATCTTAGCCAGACTTTCGCCGGTTGCTGCTGACTTGCGCTTGATTTTATCAATAATCAAAATCAATACGGATTTAGAACGCATGGGTGATCAGGCCATGAATATTTCTTACAATACCGAACACTATTTAGATGATAAATCAGTCGAGCTATCTCTCGAGCTTCCTAAAATGTCGGTTTTGGTAAAAGCCATGGTTCGAGATGCGTTAGATGCTTTTATGACTGGCGATATTAAATTGGCGCAAGAAGTTTTAACTCGCGATGATGCCGTTGATAAGATTAAGAACAATTCATTAAAACTTATGGTTCCGTTTATGCAAAATAATCCCAGCAAAATTGAAGCCGCTCTTGATTTGATTTTAATTGCCAGAAATCTAGAGCGCATGGGCGATCATGCAACCAATATTGCTGAAGATGTTATTTTTACTTATACAGGAGTTGATGTTCGTCACGGGCACGGCCAAAGCCAAGATTGAGTGTATTCGAGTAATTGAGTAGGAGAATAATAATGATGACACAGACCTCTGATGGCTCAACTTCAAAATTCCAAATCAATTCTTCTGATCGAGTATTAGTAGTCGAAGATGAATCTGAAATTCGCGAACTCATAGTGCTACATTTGATGCGGGCAGGACTCAAAGTCGACGCGGCCTCAAGTGCCGAAGAAGCGGCTCAGTTGATTGCTCAAAATCAGTATGCTTTAATAGCTCTAGATTGGATGCTGCCAGGTCAAAGCGGAATTGCTTTGGCAAAAGAGCTGCGCCACAAATTTCAATCAAAGCATTCAATTTTAATGGTCACGGCAAGAGCCGAATCCAAAGATATTGTTGAGGGCTTAGAGGCCGGAGCCGACGATTATTTGACCAAGCCCTTTGACGTTCAGGTCTTTTTGGCAAGAGTGCGGGCGCTCATTCGGCGAACGAAAACCGACCCAAAGTCAATGAGCCAAGTTGAAATTCAATTCGGACCAATTTTAATAAATGCTGAAACTTATGAAGTGAAATTAGATGGAAGCTTGCTTGCGCTCACGCCAAGTGAATTCAAATTACTACTTAAGATGGCGCAAAATCGCGGACGAGTCTTGACGAGAGATTCGTTGATTGAATTCGTTCAAGGCGAAGGTGTAAGCGTAGTCGGCCGAACCGTTGATACCCATATTTTTGGATTGAGAAAAAAGCTGGGCTCAGCTTCCGAAATGATTGAGACCATTCGTGGCATCGGCTACCGAGTCAAGTTAGACTCATGATTCGACCAAGGCAATATTTCCCCTGGAAAATCGGCCGGAGGTACCTCACAAAGCAAATTGTTTTCTTTGTGGTTTTAGCCTTTTTCGTGGGGTTCTCGCTTAGATATTTTGCCTATAATTTATTTTCAAATACCCAAGATATGCCCGCTGCGATCGGTGAATTTGATCGTTATATTACAAGACTCATTTGCTTGGCCTTGCTTGCAGGCATTAGCTTTCAAATTTATATGAATTATGTGTTTCTCAAGCCCCTGGGGCGATTGCTTAAGCGAGCGCGCGAGTTGCGACGAGGCCAATCCGCTATTTCTACTAATAAAGAAGAATTGACCGAAGATGATTTGTCAGAAGAAGTTCGGGGGGAATGGCTCGATCTTGAGCGCGCACTTAACCGCATTCATCGTGACTTAAGAGAACAAACCGATGAACTCTCAACCGAAAGAGAAGAATTGACAGCCCTTCTCGGGGCTGTAAGCGACGCCATTTATGCCGTCGACATTTTCGGTGAAGCGCTCTTCTTTAATACCCAATTCTCGGTTCTCTTTGGAATTCAAAAACACGCAGACAATCGGATGACTCGCTTAAGTGAGACCTTTCGAGCACCTGAAATTTTAAATGCTTATAAAGAAGTATTAAATAGCGGACTAACAAAAACCATTTATGCAAGTTTGCGCACCGCCAAATATAGCTTTAAAAGACATTTTGCACTTTCGATTGCTCCATTAAAAAACACACCTTCTGAAAAGGTATTTGGTGCCGTCGGCATTTTTCATGATGTCACCGAGCTAAAGCAGGCCGAGCAAATTCGCATTGAATTTGTCGGCAACGCCTCTCATGAATTACGAACCCCCTTGACATCAATAAAAGGATATTTAGATACTTTGATTGATGATTTTAAGAATAAAAACTATGAGTCAGCTGGTCGCTTCTTTGAAGTCATTACCAAAAATGTCGATCGCTTGACCTATTTGGTTAATGATTTGCTTGATCTTTCGACCATTGAATCGGGTGCCGAGCTAAAGCGAGAGAAAATCAATACCCGTGAGGTAACCGAAAATGTTTTGCGACAACTTGAAGAAAAGCGAAAGCTTAAAAATCTTAAAATTGAAAGCCAGTTTTTAACTGAATCAATAATTGGTGATGCGTATCGAATTGAGCAAATTTTAATTAATCTGATTCACAATGCCATTAAATATATTCCGGAGAATAAGGCCATTGATTTGATCTGGGAAGATTCGAGCACAAACGAAGTTGTCTTACGCGTACGTGACAATGGACCCGGAATTCCCAAAGAACACCAAGACCGCCTCTTTGAGCGCTTTTATCGTGTCGATACCGGAAGATCGAGAGAGCAAGGCGGTACTGGATTGGGCCTCGCAATAGTTAAACACATCATGATTAAGCACGGGGGACGCGTCGTTTTAAAGAGCGATGTCGATGCGGGCGCTGAATTTAGCTGTTTTTTTCCTAAGTAATATTCGCAAGCTTACGCGCTGAATTACGAAATCCTAGGTGGCACCTTTAAGGATTTGCTGAATCACTTTTGTCGCCCGGTAAAGTTTATCGACAAAAGGGCCACTATTATCAATTATAAATCTTCGGGGATGACCTTGCCAGGCGGTTTTTATGCGCTCGTTTAATTTGCTGGCTTCTTCATAAGATTCGACCCGCAGTTGATTTGATAAGTCGTAAAAATCTTTTGGAGCCGTATCAAGATGAATGACATAATCATAGCGTGCGATTTCTTTCTCAACGCTTGATTGAATGGCATCTAGAAAATTGGAATTGGGATCAGGCCAGTAAGCGGTGCCATCGAGACTTCCACGGTCACAGACCAAGAGCACATTTGGCTTTTCATCCTCACAAAGTCCTTCGAGTTCTCTTTGCAAAAAATAAATTGCTTTTTGACGATGTGAAATGCTTTTGACTCCGGGGCGCCTCGGAAAGCCTCCGGCAAAAAGCATACTTGCGGCCTCGGGCACAATGAGAACTTGATCTGAAAATTCTTTCTGAATTGTAGCTGCAAGAGTGGTTTTGCCCCCCGAAGGGCCTCCGGTTAAAACAACTTTCATTATGGGCTATCCTTTTTCACTTCAGTTTTTTGTTCGATTTTGGCTTCGGGAGTAGGGCTGGGCGTAGCCTTAGTTACTGCGCTGGGTGCCGCAGTTGGGGCTGGAGATTGGGCCGTCGCGGGCGCCGTTGCTGGCGCGGGCGCTGGGACAACAGCTGGAGCAGTAGCCTTAGCATTCATTTCTGGATTTGGAA
Organism: Bdellovibrionales bacterium; assembly: GCA_043739185.1. Classification (GTDB taxonomy): domain Bacteria; phylum Bdellovibrionota; class Bdellovibrionia; order Bdellovibrionales; family JAMPXM01; genus JAYTQQ01. The sequence continues at coordinate 17,477 of JAYUEN010000525.1, read as the reverse complement.
GCGCAAGTGAGAGTAATTTCAAATCATTTAATTTAGTTTGAATTTCAACAGGGATTGAAGTTCCAGCACTTCCTGAATATCCAATGATCATTGAATTATTTAGTTTCTCATAACATTGTCTGGCTAAATCAGTGTGAGGCACGATTCGAATGCAGAGTTCATAGTAAGTTTCATGTAGGGTCCAAAAGTTGAGATCGCGAGTGTCTTCGGCGACCATGCCTGAAAGGTATAGAGCTTGAGCCTTAATTTCATCGTCGGCGTTGTGAAAGGCCAATAAGTCATGAAGTACGCCAGATGCGCGAAAGAACAAAATATCTTGAGAATGATCAAGCGGATACTTTTGTTTTGACTGGGCTCTTGAAATCATCTTTTCAACTGAGCGCAGAGTTTCTGGCGGAGCCACTAGTAGGGGCTTTCGTTCCCGACGCCATTCTTGAACGCTTGCTTCCCAAGGAGTTACAGATTCTTTTACAAATTGTGGCGTACTCGGATTAGCTGCGATTTTTCGCACTAAGCTCAAAGTTTTAACCGGATCTTTCTCAACTTTCACGCTAATGGCTACGGCTGAACGTGCAGCTTGTTCCCATTCAAAAACATGCTCGGCTGCAAAATTTTTATCTTCAATTATTTTAGTAAACTCACCTAGGGCTTGATCAAAGCGTCTCAATGAAACAAAGAGTTCAGCTTTTTCAAGTTGGCTGAGTCCATCAGTTGGGAAATCTAATTTCATTTTAGGAAAATTGGGTCCGTTACTAGATTGGGTATGGCACTGAATGCAATATGAACTCGTATCACGTAAGATCATGCGCGCGGCTGCAAGCTGACCACTTGACAATAAAACTTTCGCTCTTGAAATGTCTTCTTCGAATAGCTCGGCAGTGATTTTAAGACTTGGATCTGAGTTCTTCGGAAGTTTGCTCGTCTTCAAACTATGGGCCAATTTTCTCAAGGACTCGGTATCTCTTTCGATTAGTTCTTTGTTTTTCGGATCAGAAAATTTTTGGTCACTTGCGACGACAGGAATCAACTCACTAAACACTCTTGCAAGATCTTGCATCTTCATTTGCCAGGTATTCGGGCCTTTTTCGACTTCTGGCTTTTTTTCCTGCTGTACGCACGAAGAATTCAAATTGAGCAAAAAAATAAAAAAGAAGAAAGGCAAATTAAAAAAGCGAAACATAAGATTTATCCCATTACTAGCTTGAGCTAGGCTGATTTTGATGAACCAGAAATATCATAGACAGATTTCAGCCATTCCTCAAGCGCGTAATAAATCGAATCCCGCTAGATTGGACGCGGAAAAATTTCGAGTTTAGATTTTAAATGCTCTGGAACTCTGGCCTCAATTATGTCTTTGAGTTCTTTGGTTTTATAGCGTGCTGATAAATGAATCAAAACCACTTTTTCACATTGTAAGGACTCAAGGCGAGGCAAGAGTTCGTCAAAGTGTATATGGCCCCAAAATCTTGCGTTTTCGACTGATTTTTTTTGATCTACAAAGGTGACTTCCATTATCAAAATGCGTGATTTTTTAATCCATTCACAATGATCTAAAAATTCAATTCGAGAATCACCGGTGAAACTCACAATCGGATCTTCAATGATAGCTTCAATTTCAATTCCTTGACGTTTTTTCTCGACAATTTCAACTGGTGTCAATTTTTGAAATTCAAGCTTTAGCTTTTTCTTTCTCTCAAAAATAGTATAGCCATTTGAAGGAACGCGGTGAAAAGTTTTAAAAATTTTAAAGTAGTAGGGCGGCTTAAGCGGATAGCTAATGCCCTCTTCAACGGCTATAAATTTATATTTATATTGATGGTCTTCGATTTTTTCCCAAAGACGCATGATAGATTCAAGAGGTTCTACCAAAGTTGGAGGCATATAAATCATGGGCGGTGGCTGCGAAGTCATCGACTTCTGACCAATGAGATAAGGTAAGCCAGAGGCGTGATCCATATGACCGTGAGTGATCAATAAGTTCGATATTGGTATTTGGTAGGGTAGGCCCTGAGCCACATCAAAACAAGCATCCGCATCAGGAAAAGCGATACTGGTTGAAACTCCAGCGATCGAGTAACCCAGAAGACGAATTAATTTGTGGTTCCAAGAGAAACCGTTTGCGAGCGACAAAACGAGCCTACATTTCTAATGCGTGAGTTCGGCAATATGCTTTGCGATCACGTCATGATTGAGCCAGCGAACAGGTTCTTGAGCATTCCAACTATCGTAAAACATAAGGCGCCCGGTGGCTTTGAAAACTTCCTCACTGAGCACAAAGGTGATGAGATCTTTTTCGTTTCGATGCATCCCCCAGAGATGTTCACTGGCTTGAAGCATTTTCTCCATTTGGGATTGGCTGCTATGTTGTGGCCACTTTTTAAAATCGCAATGGCTTTTAATCTCTGCGGAGGTCAGATAAGTTTCACAAAACTCAAGAACATCTGAAACCTTGTATTCATCCTTGAGCAGGCTTTGGCATTTGTCGATCACACGCCTAGCATTTACTGACTGCGGGTGAAGATTCAGCTCTTTTTGAAGGGCGCCAAGCAAAGGATATAATGATACCTCGACGCCTAAGAAAATTGAGCTCGAATTGGTTAAAATTTCGGGACAATTGTAAACGCAAGTATGCAGGCCACGCTTTTGAGCTTCGAAAGAATAATTTTCAAGTTTCATTTTTGCCCAGCCCTGAACATAGGGGCTGTAACTTTGCCAACGATATTCATTTTGAATTAAAACTTCAGTGCCATGATAACCATAGGCCATATAAGAAACGCGGCATCCTGATTTTTCAATTTTTTCACGCAGCGAAGTCGAGGCCGTTAAGAGCACTTCAAAGGTACCGGCAGTGACCTCATCAAAATTTAAGGAGCAGAGTTTGCCAAGTTCAGATGTCCAAAATTTTTCTGATGGAATATGCCGCTCGCCCTGACCCTTAAATATTTTATTCATGGTCGGCATCAGGAGTTTGGCCCTTGGCACACCACCAGCCATGGTGTGAACGAAGAGTACATTCTTGCCTGAAGGAATAAGCTTCTCAACTTCTGTAAAATAATGCTCGACTTGAGTTTTGAATCTGCGAGCTGCGATTTTTTTTGAATCTTCGATTTGCGCCCAATCGAGCTTAACTTTATCCCAGTCGTTCATCTTGACACCTGCAAGTTGATCGCAAGGTGAGTTGCCTTTGCTTGATTTCTCTAAATCAAAACCAGCTTCGAGTGCGATATTGATAAAGTCTTTTGGCTGACTTTCAAGTTCCTCAGGGGTGAGGTTTCGCAGCTGATTGTCGGCAGTTCTTCTGCCAACAGTTGAGCGAATGACCTTCATTCCTGCTTTTTGAGCTTCGTCTAAAATGCCGTTTGCATAGCCGCGAGAAAAAATTTCTCCGAAGACCACCATGACGTCGCCAGAGCCAAAAGTCTTATCACGAATCAAATTGCGAACCGCAGGTAAGCTAGGAAAATTTTGAAAGTGCTTTTGTTCAAGGTTCGACATTTCTAGCTCCTTTATTAGCAACTAAGTCTAAGAAAACAAGAGGCTATTATTGGTTTGGGCATTTACCAAAGTAAAGCATCTTTGAGAAAATTAGCTGATTAGGGCACCGCCCGCAGCTAAAGGGGCTTGGCATCTGATTTTGCGAAAGGCATAAAAGAATAGTTATATCAATGATATACAGGCAGTCACTGGGGCCAAAATCATCTGAATTATTGCAATGATCAAAGTGAGGTGTTGTTTTAATTTCATACAAGAGAATTCAAGCACGGGAGGTCGCTCAGATTCTAAATGGTAATGGCGTAGGGCTTCAGAGGCTGAAATCTTAAAATTAAGTCTAGATTTATCTTCTCAGTGGGAGAAACTATTCCAAAATGATATCGCCTTGTTGTTGTGGAGCGTGAAATAATAGCATTGGTTTTTCAACCAAAGGAGAGTCGACAAGCTTCGGGGCAAAAGGTAGATGTTAAGGAAGATACGTATAAAAACGAAGTCTCGAGTATAAAAGCGACGGCCAAAAGCCTCAATCGTAACGCCACAATTTGCAGAAGACTAAGCGAAAGAACTAAATAGTTTATTCTATGAAAACTGCAGCCTTATCCTTGAACAAAAGTAATAAGTCCCGCGCAAAATTAAGACGGGCAGAAGTAGTTCAAGTCACTTTAATCCTACTCCCATGCTGGAGTTTGAATTTTAATGATTTTTACACCATTAAATTTTCATTCTGAAGTCTGCCTACCGAAACTGGCAAGCGGTTGACCGCAGCCGCTGCCGTTAAAACTGATTTGAAATCTAGTGTTAAAACTAGACCAATTAAAAGAAAATTGGGCCCATTTCTTAGCCAAGCTAAACTCGAAATTAAGCCCAAAAGGGCATAAGCATACAAAAAACGTAATTTGTGATCAGAATATTTGCATCTGAAACAGGCTCAAAGCGTTTAAAAGAGGGGAGAAACTTGAATTTCAAAAGAACATATTTTGCACTTATGGTTAGAGTCATTAAAGAGTTTATAAATTGAAGCTTTTTGATATGTTAGGCCCAAGCCATAAATGATTCTCAAATTAAGGAAAATTATGCAGCCAAAATTGATTTTAACATCCCAGCAAGCCTTGCGAATTTCTCTACTTATTTTTTTGGTTGCTTGCGGAAAACCAAATGGCGAAATGATTCTGCCTGAACATAAAATCGATTCGAATCAAAAGACCACCAGCCAAAAGTTAAGACAACAATGCTATAGCAAAGTTACGGATCGCACCATCAGTGACTCAGGTGGAGTTAAAATTTGCATGATGACTTCTCAAGGTGCAGGCAAAGCCAGTTATAAAAAGTCAAATTTGGCGCGAAAATTCAAAATGTCAAAACAGACTTTGAAGGACTCTTCAATCCAGGAGAAAGTTACCGTCAATGCAGGGATTGAATTCGTAAACCCAAATATAAATCTTTCACCTACTCAAAAATCGGATATCAAGGACATGATTGTGAATCAGTGTCTTGCGAATTTGCAGTATTTTTGGAGTAAATCTGATGTTTCAATAGCACTCAATTTAAAAGTGGCGGACGGCAGTTCGGTTGATCAGACGCTCACCCTAGATTTTCAACAGCCCAAGGCTCCACAGGCATCAAGTTCACCGAGTTCATTAGTGAATACGTTGTCGGGTTCTGATCTGAACTACCAGCTAAAAATTGACGAATGGGCGCAGGGCCCGGTTTTTAATACTCAAAGTACAAAAGACTGCAATGATAAGGCTGACGCTCTAAAAGACGTTACCATCGGTCAAAAGGAGCAGTTTCGCAGCGAATGTATGAAAGAAACAAATCAGTTATTTTGTTTAGCGGTAAACAAAATGCTAGGGCATTGGTTGGGTGCGGTTGATGCGAGTGATTTGAATTGTCCGGTGCAGGCTGCGGTAAATGATAGTAAGGGTTCTGCTTCGCCAGTGGCCGCTCCCACAGTTGCAACACCTACGACAGCTACACCACCAGTGGTGGTTGATGAAAGCAATTTGAAGTCCTTTATGAGTTTGCCGGTGAATCCGGTTTCGCTTGCCGTTTCTGATGTGCAAACTCCAGTGCCTGCAGCTGCACCCGCTAAAGACGTACCTGCCCCTAAGACTACAGTATCGACTCCGGTGGCGCCACTAGCTGGAGCCATTATCTCTGAAGACAATTCGGATTATGAAATGGCAAATCTTGCAGCCCTTGCAGCTGTTACCGATGAGGCTGTAGATGCAAAAACTCCGAAGCTTAATCCTGCCGTTCTTGCTGATACAGTAGCTGATCAGAGCAAGGATCCTAGCTATGTGGAGTGGCTCAAATACACGGTGACAAAAGATGATTTGGCCTTGATTTTCAATTGCGATATGACTCAGCCGCCACCGAAAGCTCCACCCCAAGGACCAAAGGTGGCTCCAGCAAAAGCGCCTGCACAAAATAATCAAAAGCCTAAAACTTAGTAAAGGCAATCATGCGAGTGATTTCGATGGTCCCTTCGTGGACCGAAACTCTCCTTGAATGCCAAGTGCAAGTGGTTGGGAGAACCAGGTATTGCATTCACCCTTGTAATAAGTTGAAAGAAATAAAAGTCGTTGGTGGCACCAAAGATTTTAATTTAGAGCTCATTCGAGATTTGCAGCCCGACCTCATCTTATTAGACCAAGAAGAAAATTCGAAGGCGATCTTCGATGCATTTTCGGATAAATGCCAGGTCACGCACATTGAAAAAGTAGAAGATGTCTCAAAAGAACTTAAAGACCTTGGGCTCAAATTGAAAAATGAAAATTTGCTCAAACTAGCAAATCGTTGGCAAGCTGTAGCTGAGAAAAAAATAGCGAGCCGAGATTTTGAAAAAATACCCGGAGTTCTGAATTGGCTTAGGCCGCCATCAGCACAAATTGATTGCCTAGTATACGTCATCTGGAGAGCCCCTTGGATGGCCGTAAATCAAGACACCTTCATTGCAAGTGTCATCCGCCATTTGGGTTTTGGCGAAAGACTAAGAACTCAAAGCAAAAAATACTATGAATTTGAAATGAAAGATCTGCCGCAAAATACTCTTTTGCTTTTTTCAAGTGAACCCTTTCCTTTTGTCAAATTTCAAAATGAATTATTAGATTATGGCGCGGCTTCTGCCATCGTTGACGGCGAATCTTTTAGTTGGTTCGGGGTCAGAAGCCTGCAGTTTTTAGAAAACAATAAATAAACTTAGTCTAAGTAAGGCGAAAGCCACTGCATAACTTTTTCTGTGGCCTCACCTGCGCGCTGTGAAATCAAATTTTTAATTTCAAGGCTAACTGAACTGAACTCCCGGTCATCAAGATCTTGAACGTAGTTTTGAAAGTCTTTGAGTTTTTTTACCTCTATAACCGGACTCAAATCTGAAAAACTTTTGAGCGAGATTTTTTTCATAAAGAGGGCCTCTCGATTATTTAAATGTTTGGGCCCAACAAAGGTCAGACAGCCTGCGGCCAGAGGCTCCATAACACTATGAACTGTTTTGCGAAAGGATCCGCCCACAAAAGCCAGTGAAGCATAGGCATAAATTTCAGCGAGTATACCCACCTGATCAACGACAAGTATTTTATTTGCGCTCCACTGATTGAGCTCGGAGTAAAATTCAATTTCAAGGCCCTTGGCTGAAGCTTTTTGTTTGAGCTCACTCATATGTTGAGAGGTGGGCTCATGCGGAACCAAAACAAATTTCATTTTCAATTTTTTTCTGAACGAAAATGCAATTATATCGAGTAAGACCTCTTCGTCTTCGGGCCAGGTACTTCCGGCCACGAATATCTTTTCATTTGGTGCATGTCGAAAGAGAAAGTCTTTTATGGGCTTTGGGTGCTTAAGACGCTCGATCACTTGATCGTATCTGGTGTCGCCACATACTTTTGTAAGATGCCCGAGTCCTAACTGCTTAAAGCAAGTGAAGTCATCTTGGCTTACACATTGAATTTCACTCAAATTCCCCAGAGTCCACGCCGTAAAACTTCGAGCCACCCAACTCATACGTGAACTAGAGGGCGAGAGCGTAGATGAAAACATTAAACTTGGTATCTTGAGCAATTTGGTTTGCGTGAGCATTTCGGGCCAGGCATCAGTTCGCGCTATGAGAAGGGCTCGAGGGGAGTGATGGTTCAAAAATTCCTTAAGTGCATGGGGCTGGTCCCAAGGGAGGGGACAAAAAAAATCAATATTTTTATATTTTTCAAGTGACTCAACAACAGATGGAGAAAAATAAGTAATCAATATTTTAATTTGAGGGTATTTAAGCTTAATCGCATTGATCACGGGTTTGGCATATTCGAATTCGCCGGAGGCACAGTGAATCCAAACGGGTCTCTGAGACAAAGAAGTTAAAAGCCAGGGTGGTTTTGAATTTTGGTTTTGTCTTAACTCAAGTGCTGTTTTTATTTTTGGATTGAAGAGCGCGAGTAATCTAAAAATAGACAAGAGCGCAGGATAAATAAGGTACCGATACAGAAAAGAAAAGATCACAGAACGCCGTCTTCGAAGGTTTTGTGAATAACATATTCGGGGCGAATGTCGACCATGCACTTTTGATAAACTTTATTGCGGCATTGGCCGCGGCCATCTTTTGAACAAGGTTGGCAATCGAGATTTCGATGCAGAGAAATCGAGCGCGGGGAGGCGGGATAGCCAAAAGCAGTTGGTCCGATCAAAGCAATTGTTGAAATTTGCATTTGATCAGCTACATGAAGTAATCCGGTGTCACCAGAGATTACTTTGCGCGAGATTTCAATCATCGCACAGCTTTCAATCAGGGTGAGCTCTCCGCATAAGTTAAAAACCCGATCAGGGGCCACAGCTGCAATATCCTTACAAAAGCGATCTTTGGGCCCGCCGAGAATAATAAATTTCTGGTCAGGACAATTTTTTACTAATTGTCGCCAGTGAGCAACGGGCCAACGCTTCATCTTCCAGGCGGCAGAGGGCACTAGAGTTATAAAGCTAAGTGGTTCGAGAGAAAGCTCTCTCAAAACAGAATTGGCTTTTTCACGCGCTTCGCTTGATACCAGAAAGCGATTCAATCCCAGAAGATTTCTGGAGCTATAGCCGATGCCCCATTTGGTGAGCGGTTCAAGATAGGAAAAACTTGCAATAAACGGATTTTCAAATTTATTGATATGAAAATTAAAGAGAAAAAATCTTTTAATGCGATGTTTGGGTCTTTGCAAAAATAAAAATTTACCTGGTCCACCAAATATACTAACTAATTTTCTGATATAAAAAACCGCCACCACTATATTAGAGCGTAGATTATTGTGGGCATCGTAAACATGCGTATAGCCTTTTCCGGCTAACTTCCAGGCGAGGCTGAGAATTCCCAAAAGGCCTAAATTTCGAGAAAATGGAATTACATTGGCAATGGTCGTTTGTGGCTCTAAAATTTCAGCGTAATCTTCGCGAACCAACCAGTGAACTTCTGAGTTTGGATTGTTTTCGGCAAAATGGTAGGGCACAGAGATAGCTTGTACGATATCGCCAAAACTTGAAAAGCGAATAATTAAAAGTTTGGTTTTTCGAAGGTAATTCAGGCGTATATCCTCACGCACTAAGATTAGTACGAAACCAAAGGCATCGCAAACAGATTAGGCATATTTAAGAAATAAAAAACTGGGAGTCTGGTCTGGAGCCCTTAGTGAGTCTGTTTCTTAATTGTCGCTTTACGTTTCTTTGGAGTGCTCAAGTGTACATCTAGATAATCTTTTGTGTCTTCGACGATTTTTTGAATGATATGGTTGGGCTGAATTTTATAAAGATCAATGAGAATTGCGATGGTTTCAATAGGAGGAGCTACGATTCCGCGCTCCCAGTTCGAAACAAATTGCGGTGATGAATATCCGATTTGTTTTGCAACTTCGAGCTGGCTGAGGCCAGACTCTTCGCGTTTTTCTTTGAGAAACAGACTGAGTGAATTTAGTGCGATTCGCATTCGAACTCCCGTCAAGATTGAAAGGCCTGTTCTATCCTTTTAGTTTGAGGGAAGCAAGAGAGTTGATATTCTAAAGGCGCAATACTTTTTCAGCAGTCTTTAAATTCTCGAATCAAGAATTTTTAGGTCTAACCCAATTCAGCTTTTGCAATTGTTCCGAGTTGCATATTGCTTGTTCCTTCATAGATCTGACCAATCTTGGCATCGCGCCAAAATTTTTCAACTGGATATTCTTTAGTAAATCCGTTTCCACCAAAGAGATCGATGGCCGTTGAGCAAATTTTTTCAGCGGCTCGTGATGAATAAAGCTTTGCCATCGCTGCTGGCAAAATAAAATCCTGACCCGAATCCTTTAAGCGTGCGGCATTATAGACCATTAGTCTTGACGACTCGAGCATTAAGCGCATCTCTGCCAATTGAAATTGTACGCCTTGAAAACTCGCAATCGACTTGCCAAATTGTTCACGTGATTTTACGTAGCCAAGAGTGGCCTCATAAGCTCCCTGGGCAATGCCGAGCATTTGCGCGCCAATACCAATGCGGCCCTCGTTGAGAGTTTCAATGGCAATTTTGTATCCCTTGCCAATTTCGCCCATAACATTTGCTTTTGGAATTTCGCAATTTTGAAAAAGCAGCTCGCAAGTTGAGCTTGCGCGAATGCCAAGTTTGTCCTCTTTTTTTCCGACTGAAAAACCAGCAAAGCCTTTTTCAACTATAAATGCGGTGATGCCCTTATAGCCTAGTTTATTATCAATTGTTGCAAACACCAGAAAAACGCCGGCTTCTTTGGCGTTGGTGATCCATAGTTTTGAACCATTTAAAATATATTTATCGCCTTTGTCCTGTGCAGAAAGTTTTAGCGCAAAGGCATCACTTCCCGAGGTGCTTTCTGAAAGAGCATACGCGCCGACCATTTCGCGAGAAAGCTTTGGCAAATATTTTGTGCGTTGAGCTTCATTGCCCCATTTGAGAAATGCATTGGTCACAAGAGTATTTTGAACGTCGACAAGTACGCTCACTGAGCCATCGACACGCGCCAATTCCTCGATTGCAAAGCAGGCCATTGAAAAAGAAGAGCCCGCTCCACCGTATTTTTCGGGAGATTCAATGCCCATGAGTCCCATTTCAAAAAGTTTCGGAAGTAATTTGGGTTCAAGCTGAGCTTCGGCATCCATTTTAGAGACCAGGGGCTTAATCTCGCCTTCGCTGAAATCACGCACAGCTTCTTTAAAGGATTTTTCTTCTTCTGATAGGTAAGTTAGGGCTGGTTGGCCGTTTGGTAAAGACATTTGATCCTCCGCTTGCACGTCAGTCTAACTCTGTTGTACGATCAGTCAATGCAAAAAATAATTCGAGTACTTGTAGCAAAACCAGGTTTAGACGGACACGATCGCGGCGCAAAGGTGGTTGCTCGCGGTTTGAGAGATGCGGGCTTTGAAGTAATTTATACTGGGCTTCACCAGACTCCAGAAATGGTTGTGAACGCTGCTCTGCAAGAAGATGTCGACATCGTGGGGCTTTCAATTTTATCGGGAGCGCATTTGCCACTAGTGAGTGCTATTCAAAATTTGCTCAAGCAAAAAAAATTAGACAAACCGATTTTTGTCGGAGGAATCATTCCGGTTGAGGATGTTAAGACTCTCGAAAAGCAAGGTATCGCAGCTGTGTTTGGGCCAGGAACTTCGATCGCAGATATTGTTTTAAAAGTTAAAGAAATCGTGGGTGAGTGATGGGTCGAAATGCAGATGTTCTCGAGATTCTTGCAAAGCTTGCCGTCGGTTATATTCCTTTTTTATTCGCGCTTTGTTTTCATGAGTTTTCACATGCCTGGGTTGCAAAGCTTCGCGGCGACAATACCGGGGAGCAACAGGGTCGGCTCACTCTCAATCCGATGGCACATGCTGATATGCTTGGCACCTTCATTTTGCCGATAATGGCAACGGTTTCAAGTTTTCCGTTTTTTGGTTGGGCCAAACCTGTGCCAGTTAATTCTAGAAATTTAAAGAATCCAAAAGTCGATATGTTTTGGATCGCTCTGGCTGGCCCGCTCTCAAATATTTTTCTCTCAATTGTTGCGGCCCTTTTGATCGCCTTTTTATTTAGCGCGGGTCAAAGCGAAACCTCATCAGCGGCAGAGACTATGTTGGTCAGTTTTCTGCAGGTTAATTTGGTGCTCGCATTTTTCAATTTGATTCCGCTTCATCCGCTTGATGGCGGCAAAGTCATTGAACGTTTTTTGCCTTATGAGATCAACCGCAAACTATATGAGCATCAGGGTACAATTAATATGGTTCTGCTATTTTTCCTGATGTTTGGTGGATTTCGAATTATTCTGATTCCGGTCAATTTTTTCAGCAATCTTTTCATGTGGTGTGCGACCCGTCTTATTTCGTAAAAATGCCAATGATTCAAGCAACTCAAGAAGATTCTTTGATAAATCGCATTCATTTTTTTAATTAGAACAAAAAAGCTGCTTGCATCACGGCTCAGCGCTTGATTCAATGAAATGAGTTGAACGAGGCTTTGGTCGGGAAAATAAGTCTTGCGACTCAAAATTTGGAGAAATTAATATTTGAGTTACCGCGTCCATTTACAAAAATTTGAAGGTCCGTTGCCACTCCTACTCTATCTTATTCGCAAAGAAGAGATGGATATTTTTGATATCAATATTTTTGAGATTACAACTCAATATATGGAGCATATCAGACTCATGAAGGAGCTCGATCTAGAAGTTGCCGGTGATTTCGTGGCTATGGCCGCAACTCTTTTGCAAATTAAATCTAGAATGTTGCTGCCTAATTATAATGAAGACGGCGAGATTGCAGAGACTGAAGATCCGCGCAAAGAACTCGTTCAAATGTTGCTTGAATATCAAAAGTACCAGGCGGCGGGGAAAAATTTATTAAAGAGATATTTGCTGGGTCGAGATGTCTTCGGTAGGGGTGCAACTTATCGAGCTGAAGATCAAACCGGGGCCGTAGTCATTGAGGCAGACAATGCACTTTTTGCTTTGATTGGTGCCTATCGACGTTCGATTAAAAAAATGAAAAATGCGGTTCACCAAGTAAAAGCTAAGACGCTTTCAATTGCCGCTCGAATTATGCAAATCAAAGATCGCCTGATCGTGGGACGACGAGTTTTGCTGGCCGATATTGTGAACCGTGATGCCAAAGCTTCAGATCCAAAAGATTTTCGCACTCAACTTTTGATTACATTCTTATCGGTTCTCGAATTGGGCCGATTGGGTTTCGTCTCACTTTTTCAGACCGAAGTTTTTTCAGATATTCATATTGAAGCCAAAACTGAGATTGCAGCAGCGGGCCTTACGCGGGTTCAAGAGTTTGATGCCAACGAAAATGCAGGACTGAGTGATAAGCTCTTTAAGAGTGATAAAGTATTTGTAGATATGACTTCAGACGATAGTTCTCCAGCTGAAGTGGCACCTCTCGCAAGTGAACAAACGAGTTTTGCCGGGCTCGAAGGCGAGCTTTCGAACTCTGAGCTCGATAATGATTTTGAATTGAGTGACGCAGAAGATGGCGTGACGGCCGCAACCGATGAAGAAATTTTAAATGCCGAAGTTGAACTTGAGTTGCAGCCGAATTTAGAAGTGGCTGCTCTACCTCTCCCAGAAGTCCCAGTGGATTCTGAACCAGGTACAGAACAAAATATTTGAGGAGTATGATGAACGATAAAAATTTGCCTAATGAAAAAGAGTCCGAAATTGAAGCCGAAGCACCAGCAGAGCCCACTCACGAAGCGACTTCCGAAGCTCAAGTAAATGAAGCCCAAAATTCAGAAGAAACAACTGAAAGTCTAGACAATATTAAATGGCAATTTAAAAACGAAATGAATTTTATCGAAGAAAGCGAAATAGACGCTCAAAAACTAGAGCTGCCAGATGATATGGCCAGCGAATTGACTCCTGAAGAGATGAGCTCAGCTGTATTGGGCTCTTCCGAAATGAGTTCAACTGAGATGAGTTCGACACTGGCCGAGCCGCCGCCAGAGAGCGATTTGCCATTTGAGTTTGTAGATACCGAAAGATTTTACTCTATCATCGAAAGTTTACTGTTCTCTTATGACAAGCCTGTTTCAATTAGTCTTATGCGCGAAGCTTTTCGCGGCACCAATATTAAGAGCAAGGATATTTCAAAAGCCCTCGACGTTTTGGCCTCGCGCTTTGCAGCTTCTGAGCGAGGAGTGATGTTAGAAGAAATCGCGGGTGGTTATCAATTGCGAACTAAGCCTGACAACGCCCAGTTTTTACTTCGAATGACAAAAGAGCGACCATTTAAGTTAACTGGTCCTTCGCTCGAAACTCTTTCGATTGTCGCTTACAAACAGCCCATCGTTAAATCAGAGATCGATCAAATTCGTGGAGTCGAGAGCGGACATCTCTTGCGCGCCCTTATGGATCGTGGCTTGGTAAGTTTTCAAGGTAAAAGCGAACTTCCGGGAAAACCCATGCAGTATGGGACGACTCGCAAATTTTTAGAAATTTTTGGACTGAGAAACTTAAAAGAGCTACCAAGCCTCACTGAAATTGATCAGCTTATTCCTGAGGGAATTGGCGATCCTGAAGATGAGAAACAAAATCTTTCAGATTTGACTGATGAAATGTCGACCGCCATTACCAGCACATATTCAGAGGGCGAAACCGAGCTCATTCAAATTACGGATCAACTTTCTGAAATTCATACATCAAGTGAATTTTTTGAAAATGAAAAGAAGCGCGAAAAAGAAAAGCGCGATCGCGAACGTGCCGAAGATATCAACGAAGCACTTATGCTGGGTACTCCAGTCGAAGACAAAGATGTCACTTGGCTAAAGCGCTATGAGGCAAAGCTTGCTGAGCTTGCAATGCAGGCCGAAGAAAAAGCCAAGGCTGATTTGATAGCTGCCGAAGTTGGCGAAACTCTAGTTGAAGTTCTTGTCGAAACCTCAGCCTCAATTGAAGAAGAAAAACTTGAAGAGATCCTTGAAGAGAGTCTCGAATTTGAAGATTCTAGCAAAGACCATGAAGATGAAGGCATAGCAGAATTTTAGTATAGTGGAACCTAAAGACAATATACAAACAGCCCGAGTTCTTGCTTTCGTCTTGCTTTGTTTAAGCATTTATTTAATGCGAGTTCCCTCAGTTATCGACTATGAAGAGATTCACAAAATTCGTCTTATAATCATGGCGCTTTCTTGTCTTATCTTTGGTGGCATCATATTTTTTCTTTCGGCATTGATAGGGAAAAAATGACCAGTGAAATTTCAATTAAGATGGTTCAAATATTTCGTGGTGTGCGCGAGCTGGGTAATTATTTTTTCGGCGCAGTTGATGCCGTCACAGGCAGCACTGGTGATACCGCCGGCGTAACCTGCGCCTTCGCCGCAGGGGTAAAGACCCTTGTGAGTTAAAGACTCTAGGCTTTCTGAATCGCGAGTGATGCGAACGGGGCACGAGGTTCTGGTTTCGACTCCATGAAATTGAGCATCCTTGTGAATGAATCCGCGCATCTGTTGGTTGAAGACTTCGAGGCTCTCGCTAAGTTTTTCACGAATCCAAGTGGGCAGCAGTTGGTGGAGCTCAGTTGCGACGACTCCGGATGGAGAAGAAGACTTTAGGCTGTCGCCTTTTTTCATGCGCAGAAAATCAGTCACTTTTTGAACCGGAATCTCTTTGGTGCCGCCAGATTTTTGCACTAAATCATAGGCTCCGGTTTCAAGTTGAGTGCGCAATTTCATTCCACCGTAAAGGTCGTTTCCGAAGATTTGCGAATCAATACTGACTACTACTGCGGAGTTTGCAAAGCCTGAATTGCGATGATAATTGCTCATGCCGTTGACAACAATTGAACCCGCTTCGGTGCCGCTTGATAAAACGTATCCACCAGGACACATACAAAAACTGTAGACGCCAATGCCGCTCGCATTGTCATGATTGGCAAGCTTGTAGTTGGCAGCACCGAGAGCGGCGTGGCCGGCGTATTCTTTAAATTGCATTTTGTCGATCGCAGCTTGTGGATGTTCAATACGAAGTCCGAGCGCATAGCTTTTGGCCTCAATTAAGACTTGTGATTTTTTTAAAAATTCAAATACATCTTGGGCCGAATGTCCAGTGGCTAAGATGACATGATTTGACATGAATCGCTTGCCGTTTGAAGTTTCAACGCCCTGAATTTGATTGTTTGAGTCTGTGATCAGCGAGCTAACACAAGTATCAAAATAAATCGTGCAGCCATTTTGTTTTAAATACTCCCGAAGTTTAGGAATCACGCGCCGAATACGATCACTACCCACATGCGGATTTGCCAAATATTTAATTTCTTCTGGAGCTCCAAACTCAACAAGCTTATGCATAACATAGGGAATATGTGGGGACTTAATTCTCGTGATTAATTTGCCGTCAGAATAAAGACCTGCGCCGCCTTCCCCAAAGCAGACATTATTATTTGGATCAAGCTCTCCGTAACGCCAAAACTTATTGATAGCTCCAATGCGCTTTTCGCTCTGAGAGCCTCGTTCAAGCAAAATGCATTTGATTCCGCGCTCAACAAATCGCAGGGCTGCGAAAAGCCCTGCTGGTCCGCTCCCAACTATTATTGGGGTATCAAATGTACTAGAAGGAATTCGCTCCAAATTAAATTCTTGCTGGCGAATTTTTTCATTGGCTTTAAAAACTTCGACAGCGTAAACCCAATGCGGAATTTTTCGTGCATCAATTGATTTTCTTAAAATTCGAAAATCTTGAAAATCAGGAGAAAGTAGCGTGATCTTTTCTTTGAGATCGTCGTTTAAGCCGACTTTGATTTGTTCGAAAATTTGGCTCATACAGTTGGGTATTCTCCCAAAAAAGTTAATGGAACCTATTAGGCCTCTTGCATAGTTTACCGCGCGGCTAAAAAAGCATGAGGGCTACTAAAATGTGGGCTTAAAATACTCTAAAACGCATGCCTACACAATGAGCAATGCTGCTTTTTCTTAAGCTTTGCAATTTTTGCCTGCCTAAGTAAATCACTCGTGATATTCTCTCGTTCAAGATGAATGAAATTTTAATGAAGCTCCTGATGCCTATACTGCCTAAAAGTGATTTGAGTCACTGGGTGGGTAAGTTTGCGCACCAACAGTGGCCAGAGCCGCTGAATCACTTAATCATTCAAAAATTTGCAGAATTTTATAAAATTCGTTTAGATGAGGCTGAAAAAGACCTTTCTGACTATTCGTCTTTAGGTGATTTCTTCACCCGGCGTTTAAAGCCAGGACTCAGGCCAATCGGTAGCGGAATTTTGCATCCATGTGATGCTTTGGTTACCAGTGCCGGCAAGATCGAGTCGCAAAAATTAATGCAGGCCAAGGGCAAATCCTATAATTGTGCCGAGCTACTGCGAAACTCAAGCCTCGCCTCTGAATTTGAAGGCGGCACTTTTATTACTTATTATTTATGCCCAACCGATTATCACCGGGTGCATAGCTCAGTTGACGGAAATATAATTTGGAGTTGCCATATCCCCGGAGATTTTTGGCCCGTTAACGAATGGAGCGTAAAAAGTGTTCCTAATCTTTTTGCCGAAAATGAAAGAGTTGTGACCTTAATTGACTCAAGTTCTTATGGCAAAGTCGCACTGGTGTTAGTTGCCGCAACCAATGTCGGAAATATCGAAATGTTTTACGATGAAAACATCTGCACCAATCGCCGAAGCCTAGAGGAGCATGTGCGCGAGCGCACCTATGAGCCTACAAAGGCAATAGCCCGAGGTGATGAGCTCGGTATGTTCAAGATGGGCTCAACCGTCATCGCGCTCTACGGGCCCGGTAAAATCAAGAGCCACGGCGCCCACCTAATCGGCTCAAAGGTGCTAGTAAACCAGAATGTACCTGCTTAGTTTTGGAGGCGCGCCGCGCTGAACCTCGCAAAGCCGAAATTCACTTCTCTGATATCATCTTTTTTGCTAGTGTTTTGAAATTCCGCAAGTGTCGGGGCGTAGCGCAGCCTGGTAGCGCGCTTCGTTCGGGACGAAGAAGTCGCAGGTTCGAATCCTGTCGC
>JAYUEN010000524.1:0-8874 GCA_043739185.1 Bdellovibrionales bacterium | reverse complement strand
CTTTTATTTCAACAAATTTGCAAAGAAATCGAAGTGAATCCTATGGGATCAATTATTTCACTTTAAACCTTCCGGCCTATTTTCTTAGCGGCATTTACTTCTTAGTAGGAGCCACACTTGTTGGTGTGCTTTATATGGGGGTTCGAAAATTCATTAAAACCGGTGCACGACCTGCAAATTCAAGTATCATCAGCTTCTTAACAATTTATGTTTGGTATTTGCCGGTTCTGGCTCATCCACTTTACTTTTATTTGATTCCATTTTTTCACTCTCTTCAATATATGCTCTTTGTAACTGTCTTAAAGAAAAATCAAGTAATTGATGAAAACAAACGGCTTTCGAATGAAGCTGATAAAAGATCGGCGTTTGTAGTGAGATATTGGGGATTTTTAGTTCTAGCGGCCATTATCGGAGCGGCGAGTTTTGAGTGGATCCCCGCGATGCTCGACAAATTATTTCCTCTAGATGCCAATGTTTTTGGACCGACATTGTGGGTCTTTGCCTTTAATATTTTTATAAATGTGCATCACTACTTTATCGATAATGTCATTTGGCGGGGAGATAATGATTTTCTTAAAAATTATTTGGTCAAAGCCAGCCAAATGAAAGCACTCCATGTGCAATATGAATAAATATTATTCTAGTATAAAATTTTTATTTTTAACTTTGGTTTTGATTCCGTGGCCATTGTGGGCGGTTGCGCCAAATTCTCAAACGCTCAAAATTTCTGAAGAACGAATTATCTTTCATACCAATTTTGGCGATTTAGCAGTGGCGCTATATCCGCAAGTGGCGCCAAGGCATTGCGCTCAAATATTAGATATGACAAAATTTGGCATTTATACTGGAGCCCATATCTTTCGCATTGAGAGTGGATTTGTCGCTCAAGTAGAGAATTATGATAATCGTGAAAAGGCTTTGACCGACGACCAATTGAGGCGCATTCACAAATTGCCTGCAGAGTTTAGCTCCTATAAGCATCGTCGAGGCTTGCTCTCAATGGCACGCTTTGATGACATCAATAGTGCGGAGGCCTCTTTTTCATTTATGCTTGGGCCAGCACCTCATTTGGATGGCCAATACACAATATTCGGTGAAGTGGTTAAAGGCCTTGATGTTTTGGCTGCCATTGAGGCCACCCCTGTCATTGGCACTTCGCAGCCCATAATTGATGTTGTCATTCAAACTGCAGAAGTTGTGTCCGCAAAAGAGCTCGATTCTATGAAGTTGGCAGGAGCTAAGATTCCGACCATACCAGATGCGCCTTACCAATTGTTTTTTGAAGTTTTTGCATGCTTGGCATTTTCCGTAACCGTCCTCATTCCGATTTTAAAAGGATTGAAGGCTTAACCTTCGCGTTGAGCTTGATTGAGCGATACTTGGGGCACTTGTAATTGAAATTCAGCTTAGACAATTTGATTTTTAACCCGTTTTTTAAAAGCTCGTGTCTGTTTTATAATCGCAATTCGATATTGCGAAAGCTAATTGGTTTTCTCTCAAGAGACTGAGAAGAGACTAAAGCAGAATTAATTTCAAATCTATATCCGAATCACCACTTAAAAGAATGAGGTCACTGAATGCGACGTGAAATACTTATAGCGCTTTTTATTTTATTGTTAATTTTTATATATACCGAAGCTCGGGCTATTGCTCTAAAGAGTGGTCTCACAATTTGTCCTGATGAATCTACGCAAACGGATGAGTGCCTTCCTGCTGAAAAACTTTCTGAACTCACGCAAGTCACTGGCCTTGTTGAAGGCGTAAAGTGTTTAGAAGACAATCCGGATTTTCAAAAATTTCAAATTCATTTGGTTCCCTTGGCAAAGTTTAAGATATTGAGCCAAGATATCTCCCAAGATGATTTCACTTTTACGCTACCGAAAAATACCAATAAGCAGAATTTTCAAAAGACGGTTTATTTCATAAAGGGTGAAACTCCGACACTTTGGCTGCGCAGATCTGAATCGGCCTGGAAAATTGCGCAAGTGAAATGGTTTGGAAAGGATTTGCAAAACCATAGCAAGGGACCTCCCACCTGCAATCTTTAAATTTTGTGGTTCATAATTTTGAAAAAAACAGGCGGCATGAGCGCGCACAAGATCATAACCGAATAACCAAAGGGCATCTTCTTTGCTTGATCATTTGCTTCGAGTTGCAAAAAGGGAAGTGATGCCCTTAAGTGATGATGTGAGTGGTATCCAAGATTGAATAGAACTAGATTGGTGAGCGGAGAATCGGTATCCCAAGAATGCTCTGCCTTAAAAGCTAAATAGGTGCCCGTCTGATTTTTACCTCGAACCAAGCCATAATGCTCGATATAATCAACAGTTAAGAGAAGTAAAATGGCAACAATTGAAATACCAAACCAAACTAAGAGAAGTTTGGTTCCTAAAAAAATGATTATGAGAGCCGAAGCTAAAAGGCTGATCAGCCAATAAGAAAGAAATTTTTTAGGTGCAATTTTATAAGAACTTTTGAGTAAGCCAGAATAGTTTCGTAGCCAAAAAGAATAGACCAATTCATCTTTCAATGCAGTTGCAGAGTCTTCAGGTGTCGATACATTTCGATGATGTCCAAAAACATGTTCGACGCCCCAATAGGCAAAATTAACCAGAGTAAGATTGTAAACGCCAAGGGCGCGCTGCCATGATGCCCTTCGATGTACGAGCTCATGGGCGCTCGTAATTCCGAAACCTCCGAGCAAAGCCCCAGTTGAGAAAATAAGGCCCGCAAGTTGTATTCCGCTTGTCATAGATTTGGCCGACCAAAGACTTAAACTCAGCAAAAGACTTAATGCAAACGGCATAAGAATTACTGAATAATCGGCATAGGCTGGGCGTTTTTGCATTTTTGAGTTTCGAAATAAGAGCTCAACAATTGGGAAAATGACAAATAAAATGACGAATCCTGCCCATGTGGCTTGACCTTGATATAGGCCCTTCGCTCCTAGCGCCATAATTAAGTATGGTAAAAAATAGATCATAGGATCAATCCCAATATAGGTTCTTGAAATCCTGAGATTGATTTAATTTGTTGTCAAAGTATTTTATTGAAAATTGCGCTACATTTGTTTCGAGCGGACTGCGCCAAAGGCTAAACAATTAGCGATTGAACAGATTGTTCGATATTTGTTTGAGCTCTTGATCTCTGGCGATGGTCATATTGTTTAAGCAAATTAGATTTTCGGTGCCTTCACCGCTTCCTCCTATGCTGGTAGAGGCTGCAATCAAATAGCAGTTGGCATCACGAAATAAATTCCAAGCGCGTTGGGCAACGGTCAAGCGATTTTCAGTCGTATTGTCTCCAGCCAAAATGTCTTTTGCAACCTGACTGTTGCGATGATGATTGAGGTAATTCGTATCGGCGATTGTTTTGGCCCGCATTTTGATCATAATAGCCTGATAAGTCGTAGCTAAGCTGCGATTACTAAAATTATAGGCACTTTGAGCACAAGCCTGTTTATCAATAGTAGCGACACCCTGCTCGCAATCTATTTTTGTGGGTTCAGCATTCACATTTGAAGCCTCATTTGGTTCAACGCGTGCTTTGGCGAATGTCGAATTGACATCGGCATTTGCAATCAACTGAGCCGGAGGAAGTGACCAGGCTGAGTTCACTATACCCATTGATATGAGCGCAAAAAAAGCACTGAATGCAAGGTGTTTCGTATTGAGCATTGTCATAAGCATGTTTAGAGCAATTATTATTCCGCCTATAACTTCAATTGAGGCTCGTACGCGTTCAAATTAGTCTTTGGGATGATGTAGGCATTTCAATTGAGGGTGCCAGTTTTTGGCTAGTTGGCAAAATTTGCCGGGTACCTAGGGCGAGAGTATCAAAACTTCCTATTATTTATGAAAAAAGTTTTTCGCTGTTTCAAATGTTATTTTTTAAAATCGCGATCTTGGTCAGATATTCTAATTGAATGGCTCTTGCTAAGCTTAAAGGGTTCGAAAAGCTGATTGGTAAAAAGGGGAAAATTTTAAATCTAGGATGGATTTGAAATCGTAAATTTAACTTAAATGATTGGCGCCCGACGAAACAGTCCCTTTAGCTAAGACCCAATTGACTGGCGACCATTTTGTTTCACGGAGGAAACATGCGAAATTTCTTACGGCTGTCGATCTCAACTCTCACGCTGGTCATAGGGTCCACATCTTTTTGCAAACCTATGACTGCGGTTTTGCGACTCAAAGAACGCGTTAAAATGGAGGATCTTGCAGCCAGTGTGCGGAGTCCGGTTTCACTTAAGTACAAAGAAGTTTACTCGCCTGACGAAATCCGCATAATTTCGGCTCCACCAGAAGAAGAATATCAAAGTTTACTTTCTGAATTGAAAGCCCTTTCATTTCAAATTGTCGGTGAGTCTAAGACTCATCTCTGGATCAGCGTGCGTGCCGAAGCCCAAGTATTTGAACGGGTCTTTGCTACCCGTATCGAGCAATTATCAAATCATCAGCACCGTCCTATGCTTGCACCTCGCGTGCCGGCTCAACTTGCGAGTATTGAAAGTGTGGGTGGGTTAAGTAATACACGAAAACTTCACACCAAATATATCGTCAATCCCAATTCGAGTTTTCTGGCAGCGGGAATTTCTCAAGCTGCAATCAAAACGGCTTACGGTTTTGATCCAATTTACAAGGCTGGCTTGACCGGTAAGGGTCAACATATTGCAATTGCAACTTATGATGGCTTCAATATAGATGATGTTCGCTTCTTCTATACCGATTCAAAATTAGATCCAATGCCGAGCGTAGATCAAGTTGTCTTCAACGGTACTCCAAATTACGATGAGAACTCAGCGCTTGAAACTCAGCTCGACGCCGAGTTTTCTGGGATGATTGCACCTGGGGCAAGTGTTCATGTATTTGCGTCGGCCACCAACGATGATGCCGGTGAATTGCAGATGTTCAATGCCATTTTAGACGATAATCGAGCCAAGGTAGCCAACTATAGCTGGGGTGGCTGCGAGACGACCGTAAGTCCATTTCATAAAGATGATATGTCAAAGGTGTTTGCTCGCGCTGTGGCCCAGGGAGTGAATATCATGGTGGCAAGCGGTGATAGCGGTTCGGATAGTTGCCAGGATGGTACTAACAAAGCAGATTGGCCAGCCGCCAATGATAATATCGTAGCAGTTGGAGGAACAACGCTACGTTTTGCAAAAGACAATACTCCCTCTGAAGATGGCTGGAATGGAAGCGGCGGCGGAATCAGTGCCATCTGGGATTTGCCAAGCTGGCAAACCTCATTGGGTGCGCCCTACTTAAAAAGGTCTTATCCAGACGTTTCTTTTAATGCAGACCCATTTTCAGGTCAGTCTGTATATGGGCATATCAATGGGGCTCCTCAGTACCTCGTCATTGGTGGTACCAGTATGTCAGCTCCCCAATGGTCGGGATTCTTAACCTTAGTAGGCGAGGCGCGTGCAAATGCCAATAAATCACCTATGGGTTTTTTGAATCCAATTATTTATGGCTATTCTGCAACTGATCGAGCCAACTTATTTAACGATGTCACGATCGGAAACAATGGTTTGTATTCAGCCTCTAAAGGCTGGGATGCGACTACTGGTTGGGGAAGCATGAAAGCAGATGCCTTGCTTTCAAAACTCTCAGAGTAAATTTCGAAAAAAATTGCGCATTCAAAATTCTTAAATAGAGGCCCGGTTAGCCGGGCCCAAAAGGGCCTACGTTTTTTTAGAATAATTATCAATCGCAGTGAATATTTCCGCCGCGTTCGGTGCTCCGGTAGGCAGTAGGTAAAACGCCGCCCTCAACTTGAGAATAGCTCTTATAAAATTCGGGTTGAAATTGCAGGCCATCGATCGCCGGATTGGCAAGCTGAAGTACATTCAAATTTGAAAGTGTTCGCGCCCACATGGCATCGTTTGACAAATGAATGAGGTCAGGACTCATCCAGCTTTCAACAAAAATGCAAGCCGTCGGGAACGGCAGTTGATAACTCACGCTCAGGTGAGACATCGCGGAAATACTTATAATTTTTCCTAAGGCAGGGTTTTGAGTTACAAATGGACCGCCTTCTATTTGCATTTTTAATTCACGCACAGGTCCTTCGTTTGCATCTCTTGGTCCGCGATCATCATTTGCTAAAATTTGCATCGGTACATTATTGAGCGCGATACTTATGGGGGCATTTGAAGGATTGAATATGTCGAGATGAAAAACCTCCGGAGTGCTTCCTGCTGGGATGCTTTTTGTTCTTTCAAGATTCGAAAATATCTTTGAGTTCATATTCACATGAATTTTCAAATCTGCATTTTTATTCAGAACTCGAAATTGTCGGCTAAATTTGAGGTGGCGGTCAAACCCACTGGTTTCGAGCATCAAGCGACAGTCTTGTGCTGGAATTGCCGTTCCGGGATCTGCCGCGCTCATAGGATTGGGAAGAGCCTTGTGCTAAACAATTTCTGCCAATTCAAAACTTGATAGCAATAATGCTTTTCGAATTTTGATAGAAATTTGACTTACATAAATTCGCAAACCCGGCTCAGTTTTTGCTATTCTGTAGAGTCCAAAAGAATTTGAGTTTGAGAAGCTAGCGGGTATTTCAAATTTGGAAATTTATTTTCACCAACAATAGTCAGGCGAGGATCCATTTCCGCACCGTTATCATCATGCGAAATCAAATTGATTTCAGAGGTGACCTCTTTTTGAAGGGGAGCAATTACAATGTCTTTAAATTGAAAATGGATAGTCGAACCAATATCGAATGTACCTGCTTAGTTTTGGAGGCGCGGCGTATTGAACGCCCTGCGCCTCCAAAACTAAGCAGGTACATCTCGGCTGTTCATCTTTTTGACAGTGCACTGACAAAATGCTCAGTCATATCCCTACATACAAAGGTCTTAGCCATTAAAAGCAATGTATAAGTGCTCGGGCGAAAAACTATACCCTGTCTTTTGCATTTCATATTTGTCAGATGAAAATCATTATTAAATCTTTGTTTATAATCACTGTGATACTTTTTCTAAGTATCGTAAGCCAAGCAAAACTGGGTGAGGCTGAGAGTACAATTCAAAGTGATTTGGTTGAGCAACAATTTGAAAAATCCGAAAAAACATTGGCTTCGGATTCGGGACCTAGCTTTTTGGTTCACACGCTAACCAGAAAACATAGCCATATTCGGGAATACTTGAATCAGGACGGAAAAATTTTTGCCGTAGTCTGGTCGGGACAAGTTCATCCCGATCTCAATAAGCTATTGGGATCCTACTATGCTGAGTTTCATAAAGAAGCGAAAAGGCTTCATGTGAGAAGGCGAGGGCAAGGACCCGAAATTACCCAAACCCCGCAAGTATTAGTTCATCGCTCAGGACATATGAGAAGTGTCGTGGGAAAAGCGATTTGCTTAAGTTTGGTTCCAAAAAATTTTGATTTGAGTAATTTGAAATGAATAGGCAGCGCAAACTTTTTAAGATTATTTGCGGATTGATTTTGGTCATTTTCTTATGTCATTGCAGTTCGCATAATGCGGCCCCTATTGAAAGTAGCAATCGTTATGCGGGAAATTTTGCAGCAAATGTCTTGCCCGTTTTGGTTGGAGACTGCGGCCCGCACGGCTATGAGAATGAGCCGTGCACTCGAGTCAAAATATGTGCGCCAGGAACTTCAGAGTGCCAAGTCATTGAAAACATTTTGCTCGATACTGGCAGTTACGGTTTGAGAATATTTTCTTCGCAAATTAAGGTGAAGCTCAAGCAAAGTTCCGACAAAGCAGGCAACGCAATTGGCGAATGTGCACAATTTGGAACTTCAAATACCTGGGGTCCTGTGCAAATTGCTGATGTCATTTTATCCGGAGAGCCCGCGGTTAGTATTCCAATTCAAGTTATAGATGTGAGCTTTAAAAATCCACCTACGGCCTGCAGCTCGCCTGACACGAGCGCGGAAGAGGCCGGATATAACGGAATATTAGGGGTGGGTTTGCTTGCGCATGATTGCGGATCGGATTGTGTTGAGAGTTCAGCTCCAGGAGTTTATTTTTCTTGTGGAGAGCAGGGCTGTAAAGGAACGCCTCTTGGTTTGGACCAGCAAGTGGTAAATCCCGTCGCCGTTCTACCAGTGGATAATAATGGCGTAATTTTAGAGCTTCCGAGTGTCGGAGCTTCAGGGGTTGCGAAATTAACCGGAACTCTTACTCTGGGTATCGGCACTGCAAACAATAATACGCCAGATGCTTCAGGTTTGAAACTGTTTGCGGCTGATTCGAGTGGTGATTTCAAAACCCAATTTCAAAACCATACTTATCAAAGTAGTTTTATAGATAGTGGATCAAATGGTTTGTTTTTTCCTGAGAATCCAGAATTGCCACTTTGTAATTCATTGCAAACTAAGGCGGGATTCTATTGTCCATCAAATACGCAAAACTTTTTGGCCTATCAAATTGGTGCCGATGGCAAAACCAAAGTTGAAGTTTCATTTAGCATTGCAAATGCAAATGTACTTGTGAATAGCTTTGGAGCCAATTCGGGCGCATTTGTTAACTTGGGTGGAACTCAGACTGCCGCATTTGATTGGGGCCTTCCGTTCTTCTTTGGTCGAAAGGTATATGTTGGATTTGAAGGGGCGGAGTCAAAATTGTCAAAAGGCCCGTATTGGGCCTGGTAAATTGTTAAAACTGGGCCCTTAGACTGTAAACTTTGAAAAGCATGTGATGTTTTACGGACCTTTTTCAATTTAAAATTTAGAATTTTAAGGCTAAGCTGCAAATTTTTTGTAATTTCGGCTGGTCGTATCCTTTGGGGGTAAAGTATCCTCAACACTCCTAAGCGGAGCATCTTTCTTGGACAAATCCAGCAGCAAAACATTGTGATACAAAGAATAGAGCGCGATATGCAGACTAAGCCTCTCT
>JAYUEN010000523.1:0-26599 GCA_043739185.1 Bdellovibrionales bacterium | reverse complement strand
TTGATGTGCCCAAGGGATACCTGATCTCTTGGAGCGGCCAATTTGAAAATATGGAGCGAGTCAAAGAGCGCCTTAAGTTTGTCATTCCCATTACACTCATTCTCATTATTTTTCTTCTTTTCTTTAACACAAAGTCTTGGATCAAAACGAGTATCATTTTACTAGCGGTGCCGTTTTCACTGATCGGCGCTGTTTGGTTTTTACTATTTCTTGGTTACAATCTTTCTATTGCGGCATGGGTGGGAATGATAGCACTTCTAGGCCTTGATGCCGAAACGGGCGTCTTTATGCTCATGTATCTTGATTTAGCTTTTGATGATCGTGTTCGAAGTGGCAATATGCGGTCTCTTTCAGATTTAAAAGCTGCCGTCATAGAAGGTGCAGTTCACAGAGTTCGCCCAAAACTAATGACAGTTGCGGCTCTCTCTATCGGACTCATCCCAATCATGTGGTCGCTTGGGGCAGGATCTGACGTTATGAAGCGGATAGCAGCACCCATGATAGGCGGGCTTTTAACTTCGTTTCTTTTGGAACTTCTCATTTATCCCGTCATTTTTTACATCTGGAAATCTAAAACTCATTTGGCGAAGGATGAGAGTTAGCTCTGCAAACTTCTTGAAGGATACCAAATAGTACACAGAAATTTGCATTTTTCATCAAGTTACCGAGAATTACTGTATCATGCCGAAAGTTCTCAGAATTTGGATAAATTTTTGAAAAAGTTCGTCCAAAAGTCCCATCTTATGAAGGGACAGATTTTAAAACTTCAAATCTCAAGTGAGATATTCAGCCACATTTTAGCTACGCACTCGGACAAAAAAGTTGATCGGTAAAGTTTAGGCTTCTAAAAAAATTGAGGGTATAATCGCTCGTAAGTCTATTTGAAGCTCAGTATCAATATTATGAAATGACTCACCCTCTGGATCCAGAAACATTTTCAATATTTAAAAAAATCTCGGCGCCGCCTGGCAAATATGTTGCTGATGATATGTTGATGGGACACACGGTCGTTGCGTTTTTTAGAAATGATTCAGATAAGATCGTTGAAGAAGCAACATTTTTTGTTCCAAAGCTCGCGGCCATTTTTGCCGATAAAAAATCTTCCGAGCAATTACTAGTTGAGGCTTTACAGATTTTTATGGCATTGCAAAGCCACGCTCATGAATTAACACCAGCTGTTCTAAATTTAGCTGTTAAGGCTGATTCGCGAACGGTTCGAATTTACGCTGTAGAGTCATGGAAATATACTTCACCTAACGTTGATGATAGGGCCAAACAGACTCCTCAAACATTGCTGACAAGTGATTATTGGCGCGTACGTAAAGGCGCTCTTGAGGCTTTCCAAAGAATGGACTTGATGAACGAAATAACTCCAGAGCAAAGAAAAAAATTGAAAAATGATCCCGTGAGCTTAATGAGTGAGTCCGCTAAGAAGATTTTGAAGTAGGTTTATATGTCATATTAACCAGTAGCACGAAACAAACAACGCCTTGGCGGGGTAACTTTATTTATCTTGGGACTTGGATTTGTCATAAAGACTGAGTCACTGTTGAGGGTATGAAAAGTTAATTGCATCAGATAATTCGATATCAAGCTCAGAAGCTGCAACGGTTCGGCCATCGTTTACATTTGTCTGCAATCATCGGCATTTCTTATACTCGAAGTGATAGACGAGCCCACCATGTGGGGCGCCATCAAGGGAGTCTAAGCCGGCCATTGCTAACGACGAGCTGGCTTTGCCGTCTATACTCAGGGCAAGCGAAACACTCAATTTTGCGTTCTCACCGCATCCGACGTGCTTCATAAGCCCTGCACCTATGTTTTCAGTAAATAGAAAATTCGCGCTATAGGCATCCTTAAGCTTGCGTTGAAACCTCCGCCCATTCGAGGATTCGCCCAAATTATAGAGAACTGAAAGTTCAAAAAATTGTTTGTCACTCAATTGAGCAAAACCACGATAGTCCACCCTATAAATTCCAAGACTGTAGCCATCTGGCAATGCCAAAGGAATATCGAGAGTGCAGGTTCTTGTGCTTAAAGAGTTAGGAGTGCTTCCCCCAGATTCTACGACGAAATGATCGAAGAGAACACTGAGGGTTGCCCCATTTGGAGAATGAATGATCGAATAGCTTCCACCATTGCACGCATTGTTGTTTTGCGCGTTGGCAATGCTTGTCGAAAGGACAAATTCAATAATCAAAAAAAATAATCTCAATTTTTAGCCCCCGCACTGACGCCATTGCAATTGAAAGATAATCGCTGCATTTACGTCTTCGGAATCAACCGTTGTAAGTGCTTCTTGGTTACGGACCGTATTAAGTCTGATACTCGAGTTGGTTCTCAAGTTTACGTCTTGACCACAGGGGGACCAAACGATGGCCGAAACGCTTAAATCATTGTGAATGAGATAGTCCGTATTGATCGGGCCTAAGAAATTCTTTCTGAAGGTTGGACCCTGTGAGCCTGCAAAGAAGTATTCAACATTAAACTGTGAAGACGCTCCAGCGGGCAAAAAATTAAATCCACGATAATCAATCTTCAAAATAGAAACGCTCAAGCCTTGGGGAACATGAACAGGAATGGCAATATTGCAACTCTTGCGATTAAAGCTCATGCCTGAGGTTCCTCCGACATTAATTTGGTATTCATTAAAAAGAAGACTCAACGACTTAGCGTCAGGACTTAATGTAGCTGAAACCGAATCTGTTGGACAGCCCGTCCCGCCGTAGCCTGGAGTGCCTAGCGAGATATTGTCCGCGTAGCTAAACGAACCAAGCGCGAAGCTTGCCATAAATACACTTACAATTTTTATTTTCATAATTATCTCCCTGTTATTTTTGTTACTCGACATCTGTTAGTGATGCCGATCAGGCAGCATATTAGCTGGTTTCGTGCCGCCGTAGAGACTACGCTGGAGCGAAATAATGGCGTAATCAAAATTTAAATCGGGACATTTACCTCAAAAAATAATTTGATGAGGTCTAATTTCCCAGTTAATGAGTTCCTAAAAAGTATATCAATTCATAGAATTCAAAATGCTTATCCGGTTTTCTCCGGACAACATAAATCTGTCATTGATTGCGAAAAAAAGGCCAGTGAGTAACCCAGCATCTTCGATAAGCTTCCCCCTTGATTTCATGAAAACAATTGGAGAGTAGTTATGAAATTGCGAGTTCACATTTTCTAATTTGATTTTGAAAATTGAAATTAGTTTAAAAATTTCTGGCGTTCGGCGAAAGCTCAAGGAAAGTGGCATAGATGGTGCAGAGCATGCGATGTGAGATATTCATTAGGCATTGGTGATGGATGATGGAAGTTAAAAAACAAGATCTGAGTCAAGATGACTCACAAAAAAAAGAGGTGTACAGTGGCAAGCATTACAACTGAAAAATTAAATACTTTAAATGGCGGGGCAAGCGAATTCGCAAATAAAGTGCTAGGCGCAGAGAGCTCATTAGAAAAAATGTCGCATGATGCGGGCGAAAAGGTCAAAGCCATGGCCTCAGACTTTGAAAGCAGAGCATCAGGTTATATGAAAACTGGTCGCGACTACATCCAAGAAAATCCTGGTAAAAGTTTTGCGATGGCGGCTTTTGCGGGACTCATTACCGGAAGTTTGATTACCTATGCAATGTCGGGACGACCACAAATGAAGCGACATAAATCTATATAATCGCCGACACAAGGAGGTACCGTATGGGTTTGGGAACAATTCTGTTAATCGTTCTGATCTTGATGCTCGTGGGTGCCATTCCAACGTGGCCACATAGCAAGAGTTGGGGTTACGGGCCAAGTGGTGGCTTGGGCTTACTGGTGGTCATTATTCTTGTGCTGGTGCTAACGGGAAGGCTGTGATACGCCAGGGCGAGAGAGAGCTTAGAGATAAACGGACAGATCAGATGAAGCCTACCATCACTCGCTGAGACTTTATATTCCATAGTTGGGGCAAAAGTTATACTTCAATTTAACTAAGCTCAATTTTGGATGACGGTCTCTTCAATTGCAATGGCAGCTGGAGTTTCTGAATTAATTGATAAGGCAAAAGTTTCTGCAAGCGTTTTGAGAGAAATCACTGAGATTTCAGCGCAAGGCATAACACGAAGTTTATTGAGTAATGCAAATCCGAGTACATTGAGTTTTCGAGAAATGGTTCGACCAGATTAACATTACGCTCCAATTAATGAATTGAAAACACGAGCTGAAGAGAAAATGTTAAAGCGCATCAAGTAGGGTCGGTTCTACAATGAGAACGCACAGCTAAAATGCGCTTAGAATTCTTCCAAAAAAGCTCATATCGCTCTGTAGTCCAAAATACGAATTTTGCGAACTGATTACTGTTTGATTCAATGATCCGGCCAAAATATCTGTATAAACATACTGCCATTGGCCGGACGCTTTAGATGAATATGAAATGAATCGACCTTTTTGGTTAAAACCAAAGCCCACCAAATTGTAAACTGCGGAACCAACAGTAAATTTCATTCCCAGATCTGTCTTTTCTGAAATGAAATGAAACCCAGAATCACTCAAATAAATACTTGATTGATCTAGAGTCTCCAAATCTTTAACTTGCCCGGAAATGGGATCCACCTCTTGGACTCTACTCCCTAATGAGCTATCTGAATTTCGATAACTCGAAATGCCGTAAAGTTTAGTCCCCCGGCCGACCTTTGAATCATAAAGCCAGCAAGCAAGGTTCAAAATAAATTTCCCATCTGAATCAATTAATGCATTTCCTAATGAATAGTATGTTTTTTCAATTTGCATTGTCGATATGCTGCCACTGAACTTGGAGTCTCCAATTTGAGTGGTTAATTTTGTCTCATAGTCATAGGACTGGATATTGCTCGTCGGATAGACGGCGTCGACCAAAAAGACAAGTTTTTTATTCAGATCAGCTGCGCCAAAGTAGTTGCAGTTTGATGAATTGTCCGAAGTGAATATTTGAATCACGCTGCCATCGCTAGCACTACGAATTTCGGTCACGCACTTATTGGTTGAATCAACGGCCTTGCGAGAAAAATATATTTTTCCGTTCGAAAGGAGACCATTCAAGCCACGCCCAGTATAGGCTGAAGTCGAAAAGAGAAATTGCAGCAGGTTGACTTTCAGATTCCACTCGTAAATTTCAAATTGACCGGTCGATACTTCCTTTTGTAAAAACACATGAGAATAAACCTTTTCATTGTTTTTAAAAGTCGGAAGCAGTGTGTAACCAGTTTGCGAAATAATACGCCCATCGCTTATCTGTGCATAGATCGTTTTTAGGTCAGGTGGCACGACCATAATTGAAGCGATGAGGTCCCCGTACTGAACTAAATAATAGGAATGAGAGGTGAGTAAATTGGGTGGCAAAAGAGGCGCAGGTATCGATTGCCCGGCTGAAATGTTAAAGAAAATATGAGGTCTTTGTATTCCATATTCTGTTGAAATAAACTTGTCTGAGGCAAGTAAAAACAGATTGGCACCATTGCCAGTGGTGATTAATTTTGCATTGGTTTGCTCTCCCGGATCGACAATTTTTTT
Organism: Bdellovibrionales bacterium; assembly: GCA_043739185.1. Taxonomy (GTDB): domain Bacteria; phylum Bdellovibrionota; class Bdellovibrionia; order Bdellovibrionales; family JAMPXM01; genus JAYTQQ01. The sequence continues at coordinate 21,073 of JAYUEN010000523.1, read as the reverse complement.
AAGAAGCTTTTTTTCGAAATCGTAAGAAAATAAGCCGTTAATCGATAAGTTAGATTGGGAACTTGAAGCCGAAATAACCAGACTTTTTTGATCGTCCGTCAATTGTAGTGATGGGTTGAGCGACCATTTAAAGTCTTGCTCTGGCAAAGTTAAGGCATCACACAAAATATTACTTGAACAGACCTGTAAGCCATATAGACCGTTGTTCAAGCTCAAAATCAGCATACCATAAGGCGTGCAATATTTATTTTGCGCCGAAGAAAAGCCTGCCCCCGAATAGTTAGAACCCAAACAAATAGAGTCTTGTCCTCTATTAGGAGCGACTGCAATTTTACTTATGGCTTGGGCCAAGTTGATTTGATTTCCGTCATTCCAGTAATTATCTACTTCACTGTCTGTCACCAGCGCGACTTGCGTTTCAGAAAATCGATAATTTTTTAGTACTTTAGCATTCACATCAAATGCCTGAACAACAAGTTGTTTTTGAGCCGGATAGATAAAAGTACTTCTGCCGTACTGATAATTGATATCAAAAAGGTCTTGCATATATTGATAATCCAAATTCACATTATTGTCGGTTTCAGCCATTGTACTAACTTCTAAAGTTTGAGCATCAATAAGTGCTAAGCCAACATCCGTTGCCTTTTTTGTGTGTTTGATTGAGCAAACAATTTTTGAGATTCGTGGCTCGTACGGATAGGCGCCGCAAGAATAGCCTGCCTTTTTGATCTCAAGAACTCGCTTTTGCGTTCGTGAGGTTAAATCGAAAACCGTCAAAAAAGATTTCCCTTGAAGCGAGTCGGTTTCTGTAAAAAAGACCCTATTTAGATTATAAAATGTAAAAATCGAATCAATGCTTGAGTCTGGCAGCTTGACGAATTTATCGGCCACGTCTGTTTTTAAATTGTATAATACAAGCTCACCCATATTTTTTCTATAAAGAATTTGGTTTGTCCCAAAAAGTCGATCCGGGTATTGAAAGTAGAAGTCATTGAGAGAAACCAAACTTCCCTTGGATTCAGCGACTGAAAAATCTAGCCCGGGTAGACCAGGCGACGACATTTGTAGGTTTGTTTGAAGCTCTGTACTTGTTGCTGTGAAAGAACTGCAATTTTGAAAAATACCCGTCAAGATTGAAAACAGCAATATGCAAGAAACACCTATAAAAATCCTGTTTTGATACATTCGTCACGACTCCAGCATAGTGCAATACAATCGGCTTTTTTTTCAATAAACTTCATTATTTTTCTGGGACCCTAATCGAGCCTCGAATGGGGATTCAAGTCTCTCAGAAACCTGAGCCTTTCTATAACCAATTTTTGGTCTGCACTTTGAATTCCGGGTTTGGTTACGAATTTTTCAAGATCTTGTTCGCTTATACTTTTGAGTCTATTGATAAGAGCCAGTCCTTCTGGACTCTGCATAAAGTAAAGGGCTCGGTTAGAGAGAACCGGATGTGAAACTTCAAAGGCTTGACTGTTATTGGTCGACTGTAGATGTCCGTCCTTAGTGAAAACAAATTGATGTTCTTGGTGTTCACGATCTACACTTCCTAAAATGAAGTCGATAATTTCTTGCCGATTTAAATCTGTTTTTTTTGCGATTTTCATAAGATCTGGATCTTGTATTGCGTCTGGAAAATAAGTTTGGGAGGCACCAAGTATTTTGTGAGCTTGTGAAATGAATTCGTCTTTTCTGAGATCGGTTGGCAAATCCGTTAGATGAAGTCGGGTATCTGCCACCGCATTCAACCCGATAAATTTGTCGAGCAGTGAGGCAAAGACATCATAGTAGCAGTTCGAAACACCTGTGGGAAGGCAGGGTTTAAAAAGTCGGGCGGTACCATCTCTGGACCTAATTATAAAACCATTTAGTGAGCTTTGTACTTTTCCCTTAGGCACACGTTCATAGGAAGAGTCGGGGTAATCCACTTCGATGTCCGTCAAATCTTGACGCCAGTTGCTTCTTGCATTGTTTGCTCCCGAAGTAAGGGCTTGTTCGGCAACTGCTGCGTCTTCTTCTGCCGCTATTAGACTGGCGGTGAGTTTGCTTTGACCTGATTTTGCAATGTTTAATAATTCGGCTATATGTTTGATAAGTTTGGTGGCTGCGACTGAAACAAACGGCAAGCTTGCTAAAACAACGTTGAGAACGCAATTCGATTTTTTGATTTGCGAAGCGAAATCCGAAGTTGAAAGTTTTGAAGTTTCGCAGGTGGAGCTCAGTCGTATATTATTGTCCGAATGTGGGCAAGAACTCATAATTTGTTGGTAGGAGCCAAGCCCCGTAATTCCTGTGGCGGTCATGATTGAAATAGCTTCGGCAGTTTGAAGTGTCATGAGTCCTCTTGCCACGGCAAGAAAGGGAGCCATCGGAACAATAACCCCCAAGGCGAGCACGGTGCCTGTCTCGACATGTTCAAGCGAAGTTCGGCCTTCACCATATTTTCCTTCGAGTCGGCACATTATATCGGTGTTATGATAAAATTCGCTTGCAGAGGATTTAAACAAATATTTTCCCAGACCATTTTCTCGAAAGAGCATGACTTTTTGGTCGTCATTTAAATCAAAAGAGAGCCTATCCGGATTCAGCTTGCTTAAATCGGCGAGTTCCTTTTGATCGAGCTCGCGATTTTTCTTTATGATGGTTTGGGGATTCATGAACACACCATATCGATTGCGAATATTTCTATAGTTTTGGTCGACAGGGATACCTAAGTTAGAGGCCCGGAGTAAGTTCAGCTGTTCTTTGTGTGAAATCTCAAGCATGGGCTTAAGAATCAAACTCTCGAGCCCATTCATTTCGAGATTCGTAGCCTTGTCAACAAGGGACATGATCAACTCTTTGGCTATAAAGTGATCTCCAAACCATGTTGACGAAAGAAGAGCGTTGAGGTTGGCCTTCAATTCAGTTTCTTTACGTTTGAAATTGTCTAGCTGAGCTTGGTGCTCGCGATTTCGAACTTCATTTTGGGTTGATGCAAATTGCTTGATATAATCATAGCGTTCTTTGCGAACTTTCAAGACTTCGGCCTTGAGCGCTTTTACGAATGGAAGCTTGCTGTTGATATCTTCAACGAGTAACTTCTTCTTGTTCTCGTCGAGACCATTCACTTTAGTTTCCCAACATTTGTTTCGATTCAAAAATTCTCGTGATGCCTCATCAAAAAATAGATTGTCATTGAGGGCAGGGGTGACGTCTCGGATATTGTTAGTTGGAAAAAATTCAGATATTTTACAAAGTGGTTGCGGGTCATCCTTTTGAAAAGCTAGGCTTCTGATATCGTTGCCGCAAGACCGGCCCATTTTCCACGCATAGAGTGTTTGCGACAGATATTCGTTTATGTTTTCAGCGTGTACTACAGAAGCTAGGTAAAATATGAGGAAAAAAATTTTATAGATCACAGGTACTTATCGGGAGTTTTGCCAAGCTTTTTACTGGGAGAAGTTTGAAACTTTGCGCCTATCCAGCAAAACTAGATGAAAGTTTAGAAATTGTGCGTGATATAGGCGAAAATCCGACCTAGTTCCCGCTCCAAAGCTCATTTCAGTGGTTTGGCTTTGCAAATAATACACTATAAATGTTTTTATTTACTAAACTTAAGAAGGAAATTACTTGCCTGAAAGGCAGTTTGAAAGCCAATACTTTGGCACAGGTTTTGTAGTTGTTTTTAAAGAATTTGAAAAATTAAACAAGCTACCAGCAAAAGGAAATATTATGATGAAACTCAAATTTGTATTCGCGAGTTTATTGATGATCTCAGGCATCTTTGCGAGCTCTACTCTTAAAGCTGATGTTGCTTCAGATGCAAATCCACCGGCAGTTGAGAATCCAGATCGCCTATTCATTGTAGGCGAAGACTTGTCCCAGTTTTTGCTCGCAAAACCCCTCGACATTGTACGCGCTCGGGATGGTGCTGCTGTCAGACTTTCATTTAAGCAAACTGGTGAAGTGTCTTCAAACACCATCCGTACTCAAGGCCGCCCCATTTATGTCACTGGCACCTGGAAATTAAATGATTACAAAGTTAAAGCTTGTATGAGCTTCAATGACCCGAACAACAAAGATATGTGCTTTGGAATTTTTAAAGAAGCGGGCGAACTTAAAATTTGGATCGGCCCCAAGAATGAGCCCGTGGTTTTCGGATCCTTAAAGTAGTTTTTTCTAAGCGGCGTGCGAGAGCGATCTGTCAGTCCGTTCCTGTACGTATAAACCGGGCCATCCGACTGTAAAGGATTTAAATGCTAGACTTTGACTTTGCTAGTGGGTCTGGATTTCAAATTGCGTTTGAAACTGAGCCAAGACAGAAAATGACGGAATTTCTCCGCATATTCCAGCGACTGCCCAAACATAACATCTATTGACATATTCATGGGATAAAATTTCATAGCCCATTTCAGTCGAAGGCGTTTCTGAATTGCGAACAGTTGTCCAAGCTTCGCCATAACTTTTGGGGAATCTTCTGTTTTGCTCAAAGTACTCTACATAGGAGTTTATAACGCGAGGGCCACGGTTATAAATTGATATTTTTGATCGCACTTTTTCGGCCGGTGTTTGTTCTAGATAAGTTCCGATATCGACATTTAAAAGACTTTCCTTATCAATGGTTTTAATTTGTCCCATTGGGCTTGGATTGATTTCGGAATGAAGCTTCAAAACAATTGCACGTATTGCAAATTGCGGGCACTGAATCGGCTTAAGTGCCAAATTTTCGTAAGCTTTGCAAATTTTTGCGAGCTCGGTCAAACAAAGCGAGTGCAAGAGGGTTGTCTTTTTACATGCGTCTGGCTTCGGAATTTCAAAACTCCAATCCAAACCATAGGTTGCTGCATTGGTCGCTCCGAGCTGAGCAAGTCCTTTGCCCCAACGATAAGTACCACAACCTGAAGCTTCATGGCAGAGAGCTTTCTCATAGAGGTTTTCAATAAAGGGATCAAAATTAGATTCATTTTGAAGAATAGCAGAAACTAGCGCAGGATCTTCACCGCCCAGTTTGGATTCGTGTGAAATGAGCGTGATCAATTCGGTCGGCAGTTTCGCGGCGGCAATAGTATGGCAAGGGGTGCCGTTCTGCTCTTGTGGGATTGCCGGACATGATAGGTGAGAATCTGTAGCTAAATCAGTGTTTTGATGATTGGTTAAGGGCAAATAATTTGCCAAATTAGTAAATAAAAACTTTCCCATTCTCTGACGGAGACTTTCAGAGTATTGATTTTTTTCAATCAAACTACTTGCATCAACAACTCCCGTAGTTGGGCGATAAAGATGAATATAAAAGGCATCGTCCAAACGAATTGTTGGAATGGCGAGGTGGTCCCATGGCGTTTGTGAAAAAAACTTTCCTATTGAGTCTTCAGAGTTTATCGATAATCTGACGTCGTTCCCTTCATTTGGGCCGGTCACAATCCTCGCAAAAATATCACTAGAATTATTTAAAAGCTTTTGTTCCAAAATAAAGAGCTCTGTGCCAGGTGTTAATTCGACTTTTAAATTATTTGGGAGGATATGCGGCTCAATAGCAAACGCCGTCGATGAAATGGACAGTAGCCAAATTACGGCAATTCTTTTTATCACAATCGAGCTCCAGTTTGCTTCGCCCACTCAGATTACTATGAGTTGCAGTTAGGTTCTTAACCTCGAATGTGTCTTGCAATTTTAATGACAGGTAGCTGGGGCCATCTTGAACCCAAGGAGCGAGCAACACTCTTTAAGGCATTGAATGTAACTCTCAAGATCTTCTGGTGAGGAATAAATCTTCTCAGGAAGGCCCATATATTTAAGCACGAATTTCTTCTTTGGTATAATTCCGCAAAAATGAATTTCAGATGAAATGCTAAAATGGCTAAACTCTTCAGTGAACAATAGCGAGCAGACCTTGTTAAAGCCTTGATCCCGAGAAAGTTCACGAACTTTCTCGCGTAAAGATATTGAGGTCGATCCTGCAAGTATACTCAAATTGCCAATTCGCAATTTTTCATGCGGAGGAAGAATGAGAAACTTTCCGATGGTGTATTTTTCTGAGTTCGAATTCCCTAAAATAAATTTATCGGTCTTTTCAACATACGCCCATAGTAATGGAAAGGATCCTCCGACACTATTATTAATTCCCGCGCCCCTTGAAATTCTTGAGATTCTAAATTGCAAACCCGCATAGCCAATTTTCAAATCGCCCAATGGCCAAGAAAAATCTCCGTTAAAATGTTTGAGAATTTTCGCGCTTCGGCTTTTTTGACGTAAAGGAAAAAGCCATAAAAAAATTAAAAGAAAGATCACAATCAAAAAAATTGGTAAGAGCGGAAGGAATTTTTCAAGCATGATCGAATGATGATAGGAGCAAATAACTCTGTCAATAACTGATAGGCGAATCTAGGTAAAATTTGTGGTTTGATTTTTAGCGTCTCAAATTGAGACAATTTAAAAATGCGGCTTCTATGCCTGGGGTTATTTGTAGCTTTGGTTCTGATCCCGGCCGGCAGCTGGCATTCGGTTTACATCAGCAGATCCTGAATTAGATTCTGGATCTGTCATCCCGTAACCCAGAGACCGAAACTGCCAAACGGCAAACCTCTGCAGCTGCCGTTAAAACTGATTTAAAAGCTAGAGTTGAAACTAGTCCAACCAAAAAAAGAATAAAGTGCCTCGTACCTTATGACGTTTCAACACCTGTCTAAATTTTCCCTACCTATATAATTTCTAACGTATGGCCAATTTAACAAGGTTTGTACTAGCTCTGAGTGTCTCTTCAGCTTAAATCAATGCCCACTCGGCCCTTGAATTGCTTAAAATAATTTCAAAGACGGGGAAGCTTTGAAATCAAATTTTTCTGTAAAGATCCAAAGGCAAATACTACAGGCAATCACATGGGCAGCTCTTGGCTTGGGCTTCCTCAATTGTAGTAATGTGAATCTATTGCGAGCCCCAGCACAAGTTGTGACTGCCGCATCACTAGGAGAGTTTTGCACCGAAGCTCCCTTGGTCAGCGGTAGCTATTCGAATATAATGTTTGTACTTGATATGTCGGGTTCAAACGCTGGCGGTAATGCAGGCGGCCCACCCACAGATCCCCAAAAGGCTCTACGCGGAAATGCGGTTCAAAGTTATTTAAATGCGCATCGAAATAATAGTTTTATTCATTGGGGATTTGTAGTTTTCAATAATGGGAATGCAACTTCTTATATTCCAGATCAAGGTGGCCCAACACCGAATAATTTTTTTACCGGCGATCCTACTTTGATGGATGCAGCCCTAGCAAAATTTAGAGCGACCGCCGACATGGGAAATACGCCCTATAAGGCAGCGATGAGTATCGTTCAGTCTGCCATTATTGCCGATCAAAAAAAGTTTCCAAATATTTCGGCCGACTATGAAGTGGTGTGGTTATCAGATGGTTATCCTACTGATTACGGTACACCAATTGATACGGCGGCGCTCAATACAGATGATAGTAACTTAGTTAATCTCGCTCTCGGAATGATTCACCTAAGTACTGTTTACTATGGGCCTCCGGATCCAGTTGCGGAGGGTATTTTGTCAAATATGGCAAAGCTTGGATTTGGTAAATATCAAAATACAAATTTAAACCCCAATATCAACATCGACAACTTACTTTCAGCGGGAACCTTTAGCGAGCCCTACCTTATCAAACAATTAGCTGTTTATAATTTGAATGCGGCACTTTGTGATGACGGCACAGTTGGTGCGGACTCAGACGGCGACGGACTCTGCGATAAAGATGAAGAGCACTACAATCATTTGGCCGATGCGGGTATTGAACCCTATGCAACTAAAATGGCAGGGATTCGCTTTAGCATTACCAATCGAAATAGTTTCGATCCGCACTTTTCAGACTCTTATTATTTAAAATTTATTCAAGGACAATCTTTGCCCAGCGGCTGCGATGACATTTCAGATGAAGATCATGATTTAGCAAATGCTTGCGAAGAAAAGTTTATGTCCAATACGGCTCCTCAAGGGCCGACTTTCGAGTGGACGAGCCAAATGATCAATATGCCCCACATAGGAGATACTAAGAATTTTGATTCAGATGGCGACGGAATTATAGACGGGCTTGAGATGTTATTTTTTAAGAACCAATCCGCAGCGCTTAATTACAATAATATTTTAAATAAAACCAATGGCTATGACAATCTGTATCTCTTCCTTAATCACTTAAATCCTATTGACCCGGGTAGTTCGCTTCCCTACAATCCAAAAATCACTCAAATTCAAAAAAATGAAAAAGGGCAAAACTGCTATAGCTACCATCAAGAGAATTTACCGCTGTACTCAGTTAAGCCGGTGGACTCTTCAGAAGTCAGTGGCAATTTAAGTTTGGTTCACGCCGGCGATGAAAATATTATTTTGGTTTACTATATTCAAACCCCCGAAAACGCCCCAAACTCAAAGGGAGTGCTGAGGTTCTCCTATCAGAAATTGAAAGTCGGCCGTGATGGTGCCGATGCCATTCGGCTAACACCTGCTATTTTTGATGTTTATCCGAAGTGATTGGGTGCGAATGCAATTCTTTGCCATATGTTGTGGCCCAGAATTTTTGGCTTGAAGGAAAAGGAATCACAAATGCCGGGGTTTGTTTAATTTTGTGAAATCCATTTGCTAAAAAGAATTTTTGAGCATTTAAATTGTCAGATCTCATCCCTGCCGTTACCCCCTTTAGTCCGAGCACTGACATTCGCTTAAAGAGTAGGTTTAGCAAGTCTCTACCGAGATGTTTTCCTCTAAATTGAACATCAATATTAATGTGTAAATGGCAGTCAGCGCTACGCATACTTGCAAAATGAATGGCGGACTCCTTTGTCACAAAAATTAAACTCGAAAATACAATTCTCCAGATATAGCCTTTGAAAAGGCTACCGCGAAATAGCGCTCTTAAAAGAATCTGAGGTAAAATTAAAAATATTGTTAGAATAAGAAAACGATACTTTTGAAAACTACAGATAAGATAGCCCACGATTTTCTGATCATATTCTACAACCCAGGACGAGTCGGCTTCATAATCCGTATAGTAGAGCGTGAAGAGATCCGAAAACAATTCGGCATCTTGAAAAAAACTATTAGCCGATTTTCCGATATTGCCGGTTTGGAAACAAATTTCACGAAGATCAGCTCGATCTTTAGATTCATATGCGCGAATTTTTAGAAGCTTAGCCTCTGTTTTCATTTGTATCTCAATATAACCTATAACAGAGTTTTTGGCTCACCGAAAATGTTGACGGCTAAAGCCTAATGACAAGCTTAACTTAAGAGCGGTGAAGTTTTTTCATAGTCTTCATCGACATAGAGAGTCATGCATACAGTGAAGCTATAGGCTGTCTCAAGAAAAAAAACTTTTTTTTGAATGAATTTTGTGTATAAGGCCTCAAATACGGAGGAGAACATGATATTCAAAACTGAATTTTTTGTATTAACTTTTGTTTTTGTTTTAGCAAATGCAACTGACTCTTTTGCGCAGTCTGTACAGCCAGGAAACTGGCAAGCCAAAACAGAATTTAAAGTCGACGGCATTTCTTTTCCAACTAGTTTGACCGAAGAATGTATCACGCCAGATCAAGCAATTGACGTAAAGGCGAGTATCGCTAAGGGACTCTTAAAATTGGGCTGCGTTCTCGCTCAATGGAAAGTTCTAAATAATAATCTCGAAGCAGAGTTAGAATGCAAAACCAGTGCTTATACGGCTAAGGGCAGAATTCGTGGACAATTTACCGATAAAGCCTATCAGCTTGAAGGAAATGCTCACGGACTTTATCACAATATCGTACCCACATCGGCGAGCTTACTACTTACGGGACAATGGACAAAAGATTGCGCGGCAACTTCGTCTGCGACAGGTGCTCAAGCATTGATTCGATAAAATCAATTTGTGTGGAATTTGAGTCGCCGCAGATTAAATGATCTGCGGTTTTTTTTCTTCTGAAATATGTGACACCTTAAAGCCACGGCACAAAACTGTGCAAATAATCAAGAGTATTGGGTGGCAGTGCAAGAGAAGTCTCACCATCTCCACTTGAAAAAATAAATGATCTACAATTATTTAGCTCGTTTTCACAATCCCAAAGTTTTAGCCAAGCGCCGTTATAGACTTTGCGTATGGTGCTCTGTAAGAGTGTGTGCTCGGATTCGTTTCCTGGCTCGAGAGCAAAAACTTTGAAAAGGAAAGTGCTTGAATTATCTGAATAACGTCCAGTTTGGCTCAATTCATAATATTCGATCAAGAAGCGATGGTCCGGAGACACTTCTTTACCAGAAAATACCCCGCTCTGCATTTGTCGAATTGAAATGAAGCTAAATGATAAGAACAGGACCATCAAAAACCAGATCGTTTTTCTGAGGCGGTATTTCATTTTTGCTCCAGGAGTTTCACTCATCATTGAATTAAGACAATAAACTTTCAATTTCAAATTCGACTAGTCTAGTGTTTAGTCGAAAATCCAAAGCTATTTAAAATTATTTGGCCATTTTAGCAGCGAAAATATAAAGTATTCCTAATGGCTGAAAGTTTAGAAAAAGTCGATTGGATTGTGGTTGGACAAAGCCACGAAATATTATCTCGCTGTGAAAATGTGGCGCAATTTTCAAAAAATGCTCTTAGGCATTATGCCAATTTAGATGCCTTGATGGCAGCCAATGAAAAATTGATAGGTGTTAAATTTGTGGTTGTTATTGGCATTGACGCAAATGCGGCAGAAGTTTCAAGTATGGTTCAAATGATTAAGCTCTGGTTTTCAGACGCATACCAATTGATTGTAATTGAACGAAAAATGTCTACAGAAGATTTGGCCTTAATTAAAAAATCTGGAGCGCATTGCCTTATTCTAGAAAACGAGTTCGTCGAAACTTGCAAGCTTGAGTTCATAACGAGTCAGGCAATAAAAGGAGCTTATGTTCCTGTAAAAGCCGCTGAATTAAAGGCAGGTTCTCGAGTCGAATTCGAAGTCTTTCATCTCATGCCGCTCAATCATAAATATTTGCGTGTTATTTCTCCGGGCGAAACACTCTCTGAGCCTAAACGAAAGCGAATGCAAGATGTTCCAGAGTACTATTGTCACCGTGATGATGTCGGTCTTTATGCTCAATATCTCGAGATCAACGCCGACAATACTCCTGAAGGTCGCTCCACTCGATGTCGGGCCCAATTTATTTGTCTAAGTATGGGTTATGCTGACTTGGTTTTGCTCATAACTGACCAGAGTGCTACTTCATCCTATGAAGCGGGCAAGAAGCTTTACGAAAAATGCCGAAAAACTGCGAACGAACTGTTAACAAATCTCGCCATTGTAGATTCGACCTGGGATGTGGTTACGGTTTCTGCAGTTGATGATTTTGGAACTATTGAACGTTCTCCCGCTATAGCCGCATATGCTGGTCTATTGAGTTTTACCAATGAAATAGGTAAAGCTGAAGATGTCATTTTGAGCGCTCTGCTTTGTGATATTGGTTTTTTGGAACTCAAACCAAATATTGCCAGAAAATTGGCAGAAGGATTATCGCTAACGCCTGAGGAGCAAGAATTTTATGGTCGAATCTCTTTGGTTAGTCTCAATCGATGTCTTTCTAGAAAAATTCCAATTCCAGAAAAAATGAAACCAATTATTATGGCGGCTTATGAGCGGGTAGATGGCAAGGGTACCCAGAAGCTTGAAGGGCAAAACGTGCCCCTAGAAGCACAGCTCATTCATTTTTGTCGGTTGGTCGATCAGGCGTCTCATATAAAATGGGGAGAAAGGCGAAAGCCCTCCTCTGAAGAAGTTAAGAAGAGCATTATTGAAAAAGAATATTCGAGCGGTAAATTCAGTTCCCTTCTGCTTCAGAAAATCTTGCATTCAAAATTTTAAGTGCTTTGAAATCAGGTTTCTATTTCAAGGGACTTGTTAGGAAAGCCGCAACCATTTATTTTTTTTCTATAGGCCTGCCAAGAGTTCACCTTCAAAGCTATTTGCTCACCTGGAGCCCGCCCACAGGGGCATCATAGGTCCTATTAGTAAATAAGCCGAGTTACGCAAAGAGATCGCATATAAAGCTTCACAAGGTCCTAGCAATGATGATTTATTTAATACTGTGGTCGGATATTATTTAACGGGGCTGCATCTATTGGTAAAATGGCTAAGGGCATTGGCAGTCCAAAATCCATGCATCTTAAAGAGGCTTTGCTAAAAAAAGCGGGCCTCTAGTCAGGGATTATGATTTATTTTTTACTTTTTTTCCAAATTATAGCAGGGGCCTCTGCGCCCTCAGGTCAGTCGGTTTTCGATTCTAAAATTCGTTGGCATGATGAGTCCGGACATGAACTTCAACTCGAACAATTTAAAGATGAAGAATTGGTTTTCGGCTTGGCGTATACCACTTGTCGAATTACCTGTCCCATGGTCGTTCAGCAGCTCAAAGAAATTGAAAAGAAAATGGATCAAAAACTTGTTCGAGGCGAAATTTTTTTTATTAGCATTGATCCTGAAAAAGACACGATTCAGCGCTTAGCAGATTACAAGAAAAAAATACATATCGAATCAAAACGATGGCATTTTTTAAGAGCAAACAAGGACGAAACTCATGACTTTGCTAAAATTTTGGGTTTCGATTTCAATACTACAGACGAACATATTTGGCATGATCGAAAGGTGCTTTTAGTCGATGGCAAAGGCCACCTTCGAAAAAGCCTCGAGGGCTTTAACACATCATTAGAGGGTATTTTTTAAACTACCATCCATAGGACCAATTGATTTCACTAATAACAGTTTCATGAAGATTTATATCAGCGCCAGGGATTCTCATTTGAGCTCCAAGTAGAGCGTTTGATTTTATATAGGTTACTTCAAATTTTAAAGCACTAGCTGGGGTAAACTCATAGCGCGTACCAACCACATAATTTCTGGTGGTGCCAAGTAGCCCGGGACTTCCAGATTCGGGTTGTGCATTTAAATAGGCATCAACATCACTGGTTTGATCCAACTCAAAACGTGCATAAGGCGTATATTTACCTAGGTGGTAGCCAATTTGAGTATAGAGCAAATCAAGATTGGTAGTAGGAGCTAATCCCAGATCATTTGTCGTTCCATCTAAGTTGGTAGTGATGATGTGGGTCCCAGCTATATAAGTATGGGTCATATGTTCGAATTCAGTAAAGCATTCAACATCTGGGGAATTATAAACTAAGTGCGCTCCGCCAATGACTTCTTTACCTTTAGGTCCAGATACACTGGTTGAATTGCCGCCGCCATCTTTGGTAAATCCACCGGGTAAATCACTGACATAAAAATTGGCACCGAATCGCAAGCCATTGGCCATTTCGTAAAAAATCAATCCGTTAAAAGATTTTGTTTTATTGTAATTGTAATAAAATGCCGGAGGGTCTTTAACCGGAGGGCGACCATTTCCTATATCAAAGATATAGCCTAAGCTGCCAGCGCCGACATTGCCACTGCCGCGAAACTCGATTCCTGTTTGGTGGGAAGGTAGAAGTCCGCCATTGTCCTCAAATCTTTCCATAACAGGACGAGAAGCTGAGGTCTGCAAGTAACTACCGTGGTGAAAGTTGTCGTTCCAATATCCCAGGGCTGTATGATAGCGGCCGACGGCCACTTTGAACCAGTTATTTACAACATATTGTACATAGGCCCGCTCAGCATCAATGCCTACCCCGTCATATGCGGGTTGAAAATTAAGTTCCATTAAAAAATTGATTTTATTATCTAAAGGTTTTGCCAAGAAAAAATCGATATCGTGAATTTGAAAGGAATCACTATCGTCTGCAGTTTTATGAGTAAGGCCAACATCTGAAAAACCCCTAAATGGAACGCCATCAAAAGTGTCGGCGATTCCCCAGCTAGCAAAAAGAAAGATAGGGAGAACAAACTTGTAAAAGCCAATTGCTTTACTCACCATCACTCCTTGATCGAAAGCTTGTTAAACGCAAAAATTTTAACCACGTGCGAGCTAAGAATCGCTTATCGATAACATTAGGTCAAATCATGATCTTACAAAGTTGCAATGAAGTTTTTATTAAACCTAGGCAATTGTTGAGTGAGACAGATACAAAAATCTAAGCTCCTGGGCGATTTCAAAAATAATTAAATCATTTTGCTTGTAAAGCTAGACTTGATTTACTAATTTGCGTCAAGCCCATTCTGGTTTTCAAGGCATTCAAATTTTTTTGAAATTTTTCTGGGGGAGAAATGAAGTTTATAAAAATAACAACTCTTGCTTTCGCACTTTTCGCAATCAGCATGACCGCGAATTCAGAAAAAATAACTCCAAAGAGTGTGAGCTCAGCGGCCCAAGCAAGTGAGCATTGCGATTTCTTTCCTCCAAATAATTTGCGCTTTCCAATTCTTGCGACTGGGCAAATGAGCGAAATGGATTTCAATCGAATTCTTCAAGTTGTACAACAAACCTATACTCCGATTTTTTTGAAATATGGATTCGGTCGTTTTCAAGTTGAGAATCGCTGGCTTGATAATACCGTGAATGCCTTTGCTGATATCGGGCAGGTTGCAGATACCTCGGGAAATATGATTCCAGTCCGAATGATTCATATGTTTGGCGGTCTCGCCCGTCATCCTCTCATTACGCGAGAAGGATTTATCTTGGTGGCTTGCCACGAGATCGGCCATCATCTTGGTGGCTACCCAAGATATGGCGGCACAAGCGGCGGAGGCTGGGCATCTGATGAAGGCGAAGCTGATTATTTTTCAACCTCAAAATGCGCTCGAATCGTCTTTGGCCAGATGAATACCAATCTCGCTTGGTTGCAACATGCATCAGTAGATTTTCAAGTTCGTGTACAGTGCAATGCGAGTTTCACTACAGATCAAAATCAAGCTGCGATTTGCATGCGCTCGTCTATGGCTGGCCTCAGCTTAGCGCGAGTTTTGGCTGCTTTAAATAGTTTGCCAAGTGTCAGTTTTGCAACTCGAGATACTTCGGTTTTGCCAGAAACTTACGATGGACATCCCCATGCGCAATGCCGCCTTGATACCTATTTTCAAGGTGCTATTTGCCAAAAATCTGAATGGGAAAGATTTGGCTCTGGCCCAGGGTTCGGGGCCTGTGAGGCTCGATTTACAAATCGCGGGACGCGCCCAGCGTGTTGGTATCACGATCCAATTCCGCGTTCTATTTGAATTTCGCTCTATTTGAATTTCGCTCCATGCCAACGTCGAGTTGGCGGAGATTGAAACTCATTGAGCAGCTATGAGCTGTTCAGAGCGAGCGCTAGCTCTTTTTATCTGAGTCGCGAATTCTGGTGAGCATTTTGTTATATGAAACCGCGATGTCTTTGAAGTAATCATCTTTTCGTAAATTCAGCACTGTGGTGGCTCCGGTTTCGCCAAAAGCTTCCATATGTTTTACAATTCTATGAATGGGACCGAATACCCGGTGTTTGATTGTAAAGCCCATAAAAACAGCCAAAAGAAAAGCTGCGAAAAATAAGCCCAATAAAGTTAAATCAATAAGACTAGGGGAGTTTATTCCGTTTCCTGAGGATAGCATTCTGTGATCGACATATTCACAAATCAGAACTCCGAGCATAAAGCACAAAAGGCAAATTCCGATCAAATACCAGGTAAAAACCTTACGAAAGCTCGATGCCTCACCATATTTTCTCTGGTACCATTTTCTTCTTTTATTTTGAATTTCGCTATTCATTACTATGATTGAATCACTAATTTTTAAGTTCGTATAGTTTTGTCTAATGATTCTTTTTCGGAACTCGCAAATTGAGAAGAATCGACATGTGAATGGACTAAGGAATAGTAGAGACCTCTGCGTGCAAGTAGTTCGTCATGACTTCCTTGCTCTACAATTTCACCATGGTCGAGTACTACGATTCGATCACAATCTTTAATGGTTGAAAGCCTGTGGGCAATGATAAGGCTGGTGCGCCCTGCGATTACTTTTTGGGTGGCGAGATGAATCAGGTTTTCTGAATGAGAATCAACATTGGCGGTCGCTTCATCTAATATTAATATATCTGGTTGAAATGCCAATATACGAGCAAAGGCTAAGAGCTGCCTTTCTCCTACAGACAAATTTGCCCCACGCTCTTCAATCATGGAGTCTAGATTTCGTCCGCTACGTAAAAGCAGAGTTTCATAGCCAACTTGTTGGCAAGCTCTTAGCACATCTTCTTCGCTAATAAATGGGCTACAAAGCGAAATATTATCACGGATGCTACCTCGAAAGATAAAGTTGTCTTGTAAGACCACGCCCAATTTATTTCGCAAACTCTCTCGCTTGATATTTTCTAGCGGCTTATGATCAATAAAAATGGTATCAGCGGGAGCCGCATAAAACTTTTGAAGAAGCGAAATTAAAGTCGATTTGCCAGACCCGGTTCGACCCACAATTGCAATGCTCTCACCGCTAGCTATACGAAGTTTAATATCCTTTAAGACCAAAGGAAGTTCAGGGGAGTAGCGAAAATTCAAGCCATGAATAATAATTTCGCCCTTAGTTTTATCATCCAATACGAGATTTTCATTTGGTGTTGACTCGGGCTTTTCATCAAACATTTGAAAAACTCTCTCTGCACTAGTGAGTGAGTTTTGAAACTGCTGATATTTCTCCAAAATCTCTCTCAAGGGAGGAATAAAATCTTGAACATGCATCAAAAATGCAACCAGTGAACCAACAGCCAGACCGTTTTCTTTACTTAGAACTCCACCATAATAAAGAGCTAAGCTCAAAGTGACCGCACTAAAAAGATTCATTACCGGCTGCAAAAGGGCATAAGATTTAATAGAAAGAATATTAAGATCGCGGTATTCGCCTGACAATTGAGCAAAGCGATTTTGATTTTTTAAAAGCCGATTATAGAGCTGAATAATCTTAATGCCGCTAATATTTTCGGCCACAAAAGAGTTGATCGCCGACAATTTCTTTTTAGATTCTCGTAAAACTTTGCGCACGCGATCACTCAAACGAAAAGACACCCAGATAAAAAGCGGTGAAAGCCCCATAGTTAAAATTGTCAATTTGAACGAAATCAATGACATCGCAATTAAGATTGAAAGTAAGCTTATTGTTTCGGTAAAGACGTTTATGACCCCGTCTGTAAAAAGATCACCCAGATTTGAAACATCATTGGTGGTGCGAGTGACGATTCTCCCGGCGGGAGTTTTATTGAAAAACTCCATAGTCAGGCTCTGAATATGCCAAAGTAAATCTTCGCGAATAAAATAGAGTATCCGATTCCCAAATTTCTGAAAGAAGTAGTTATATCCCCAATGCGAAACGCTCTTGATAATTTCGCAAATAAAAAATGCGAAAGCAACCTTGAGCAAGATAGTTCGATTGGACTTTAAAATACCTTCATCAATCGCATATCCAATTAAAGTGGGGAGTAGGCGTGACGAAATGGCCAAGGCAATCACCGAGAGGAGAGTGGCAAAAAACAGCAAAGGGCTGCGTTTTCCGTAAGGCCAAAACTTACGAAACATTTGTAGATAAGAAATATTAGCTTTGATTTGGTCTTCGTTCATGAAATCACTCATGGCTGAACCCCCTGTATTTCAGCCAATCGCGAATAGGTCTCTGAAGTTTTCAAGAGATCAGAATGTTTTCCCACCGCTTCAATTTCACCATTTTTGAGCACAATAATAAGATCGGCCCGTTCAACTGAAGTCAGGCGATGTGAAACAATGAGTTTGGTTTGTTTGGCTTTTCCTGGTATTTCAAGACGCTCCTGAATCGATTTTTCAGTTTTGGTATCGACAGCACTTAAGGAATCATCCAACATAATAAAGGGCGCACGAATCATCAGGCCGCGGGCGATTGTGAGGCGTTGCTTTTGGCCTCCAGATAAGTTGATGCCACGTTCACCAAGATGAGAGTGAAACTTTTGCGGAAGCTTTTCGATTTCCTTATCAATATCTACGACTCGCGCCCAATCCCGGACGCCTTCCAAATTAGAGTCCCCCTCAGAAATTGCCACATTGTCTAAGATACTTTCACTGAACAAAAAAGCTTCTTGGGGTACCAATACCAACTGTTTATGAAGCGAGGATTGCGAATATTCTTCGATCGAAATATCATTGATTAAAATCGAGCCTTGAGCTGCAGGATAAAGGCGATTGAGCAAATGCAATAGCGTCGATTTACCGCTCCCTACGGGACCAATCAAACCAATGGTTTGACCCTTGTGTATTTCAAAATTCAAATTCTTAAGCGCCCAGCTGGTACTATCAGGATATTGATAGGACAAATTTCGAACACTTAAATGATCAAAGTGCTTTAGCTCAAATGTTCCTTCATCCGGAATATCGGTCTTTTGATAAAAGAGATCTTTCATTCTCGAAAACGATGCCATGGCTTTTTGGTATTGTGAAAGCCCAAGGCCAAGTGCAGTCATTGGCCAAACCATTTTCTGAATATATCTCTGAAAGGCCACAAGCGTTCCGATGCTGGCGACTCCAGATAATACGTCAGGAGCTGCAATAAATAATAAAATGACACTTCCTGAAGCCACCCCAAACTCCATAACCGGCATAAACAAAGCATCGGTAACGGCCGTGCGATTTGAACTGATTTCATATTTTTTACTGACCTGATTGTAAAGAGAGAGTCTTACGCGCTCTTGCGCAAAGCTTTTTATTACTCGTATGCCTGCAATCATTTCCTGCGAGACTCCTGAAAGCTCGGAGAGATCGTCCTGTTGAATCTTGTAATTTATGAAGATGAGTTTAGTCAGTCGCCAAATTATGAACGGCACCAAAGGCAAAAAGACTAGAGTCTTAAGTGTCCAGCCAACATTCATATAAAGCATTAGGGGTAAAACCACGCAGACTATAGTAACGGCATCAACTAAAACCAAGACACCACTGCCAATGCCTTGCCGAAAAGATTGAACGTCATTGGTAATCAGCGACATGAGTTCGCCCACCGAATTCTTTTGAAAAAAATTGGGGCCCATTTGGCCAAGATGCTGAAACAAGCGGTTGCGTAAATCTTCGGCTGCCATTGTGTGATACTTGCCAAAAAAAGTGCGCCAACAAAAGCGGGTCACGGCAAGGCCTGACATCATTAAAAAGAACCAAACTGCGGTCGTAAAAATTTCATGAATCGCAACTTTTTCAGCAATTTGATCAATACCCTTTTTTAAAACCAGGGGATAAAGTCCATCAATGGTATTGGTTAGAATAAGAAAAAACATTCCGAGGCTGAAAGCTCTGCGATTTGCTTTGATATAAAACCAAAGTGGATTCTTGATAAGATTCTGAGGTATTGCAGTCACCTGGTTGAGCCTAGCAGAGCGGGGCAAGAGGGGTCAAAGGCTGAAGCTCGCTCGTAATTCAATCATATGGCCGCAAAAACCCGCAATATAGGCCACAAATTTTGCTTGTCGGTGAAATTTTCTCCTGCTAGGCTCCGTCCCGCAAATCAAGAATACTTGCCCTTGCCGTTGGCCCTAAAAAGTTCAACACAGCTTGTTGCAATCGATTGATGATTTTTAAGGCGTATGAGTCAATTGACTAAAAATACTGCCCATGTGGCTCAGTGGTAGAGCACACCCTTGGTAAGGGTGAGGTCGTGGGTTCGATTCTCACCATGGGCTCCATTGTTATTGACTTTAGGTCGTTTTGATTTAAGTTAGTTGGTTTTAGAATTTAAGAATTGAAATTTTAAAATAATATTTTATTAATGAGTGAATCATTAAATCCTTCAGGAGGACATAAGCAATGGCAAAAGAGAAGTTTGATCGAAGTAAACCCCACTGTAATATCGGAACAATCGGCCACGTCGATCACGGTAAAACATCATTGACAGCAGCAATCACTAAAATCCTTGCTGAATCTGGTGGAGCTACCGCCATGGCTTATGACCAAATCGATAAAGCTCCAGAAGAGAAAGAGCGCGGAATCACGATTTCGACTTCTCACGTTGAGTATTCAACTAAAAATCGTCACTACGCACACGTTGATTGTCCAGGCCACGCCGATTATGTGAAAAACATGATCACTGGTGCCGCTCAAATGGATGGCGCAATCTTGGTGGTTTCAGCTGCTGACGGTCCAATGCCACAAACTCGTGAGCATATCTTGCTTGCTCGTCAAGTGGGCGTTCCTTCAATTGTGGTTTTCTTAAACAAAGTTGACATGGTTGATGATGCTGAACTTCTTGATCTAGTTGAGCTCGAAGTGAGAGAGTTACTCTCTAAGTACGAATTCCCTGGCGACGAAATTCCAATAGTAAAAGGTTCTGCATTGAAAGCTCTTGAGGGAGATCAAGGCGAACTCGGAAAATTGGCGATCTTAAAATTGATGGAAGAAGTTGATCGTTATATTCCACAACCAGAAAGAGCTATTGATAAGCCTTTCTTAATGCCTGTTGAAGACGTATTCTCGATCTCTGGTCGCGGTACCGTTGTTACTGGCCGGGTTGAGCGCGGAATCGTTAAAGTTGGTCAAGACGTTGAAATCGTAGGGATCACGAACACTCAAAAAACCACGGTAACCGGTATTGAAATGTTCAGAAAACTTCTTGATGAAGGCCGAGCAGGAGATAACTGCGGTTGTTTACTTCGCGGTACTAAAAAAGAAGAAGTTGAGCGCGGACAAGTTTTGGCGGCTGTCGGAACAATCAAGCCACACAAAAAATTCAAAGCTGAAGCTTATATTCTGACTAAAGAAGAAGGCGGACGTCACACTCCATTCTTCAATGGTTACCGTCCCCAGTTTTACTTCCGCACAACTGACGTAACAGGTGTTGTGACTTTGAAGCAAGGCACTGAAATGGTTATGCCAGGTGACCGCGTTGAGATGGAAGTCGAGTTGATCGCTCCCGTCGCGATGGAAGAGCAACTACGCTTCGCGATTCGCGAAGGTGGTCGTACTGTTGGCGCCGGCGTAGTTATCGGTATCACCAAAGAGTAAGATCTAGATAAAATTTAAAGTATTGAACTTAAAAGGACTTGCAAATGCAGGTCCTTTTTTTATTTGGGCCTTGATTTATTTAACATAACTAATGTAGGTTGATTTTTGTTTTTCTTTGGATTCTAGGGTAGTAGCTCAATTGGTAGAGTTACGGACTCCAAATCCGTCGGTTGGGGGTTCGAGTCCCTCCT
>JAYUEN010000522.1:0-2968 GCA_043739185.1 Bdellovibrionales bacterium | reverse complement strand
GAGCCTTTGCATAAATAGGTTGGTAAACCCTCTGCATTGGCAAACTGTGAACTTATTAATAATAAACTGAGTGTTAAAAATATTCGCATGGGTAGCTCCGTTCTAAAGAATTTTGATTTAAGAAATGTCTACAAGACTTACAGATGCGATTATCGTGCCGAGGGCGGGCCAATGAGATGCTAAAATCGGATAATCAGCTCTAAAAATCCAGTGATTTTAGCCGTCAAATGTCACTTTGGGTAAAAGAGATTTTAGGTTTATCTCCTGTCGCCCCGACCAAAAATAATCATGCTTTTGTTACTAAAGTCATATTGGACAATGCGAAAATTTTTGTCATACTTTTTGTATGCAAAGAATTTCTTCTAAGGCGACTTATTATCAAAAACGTTTGCTTCCAATATTCTGGTTTGGTTTTTTGGGTTTCATGATTATCGTCGGTTTTTATTCAACAGTTTTTAAAAAGGACGGCCCGCCAACCGCTGTTTTGATTGTGCCGTTAATTATGGCCGCTTTTGGATTTTTTCTTTTCAAGAAAATATTGTTCGATTTAGTCGACGAAGTCTATGACTGCGGCAGTTTTTTACTAATCAAAAATGGTGACACGGAAGAGAGCATTCCCCTCAGTAATATTAAAAATGTGAATTACTCTGTTATGGTCAACCCTCCGAGAGTCACATTGTCTTTGCGCGAATCCTGTTCATTTGGTCATGAAATATCTTTTTCACCGCCTGCTCGATTCAGCTTCAATCTGTTTCAGAAAAATCTTATGATCGAAGATCTTATAGACCGCATCGATAAAAGTCGAAAAGTATGATTTATATCTAAACGGAAAACTTTACGAATTCAAAAAAGTTGTAGGTGAGTCGTATTCCAACTCACCTACAGTGCCTTTACGACTCATTTTGCTTATCGTTCTCAGAACGCGCTGGGGAAGAACAAACGGGATTCTTACGTGATGCGGGTAAGTTCAAGTCCAAGCTAAAGTTAGCGCTTCGAGCATTGCAAGTGACCATTCCTTTTCTGCAAAAATCGACAGAGTAGGGGGCAGGACACATTTTGAACTCAGTACCAAACTTCGGCAAAATCGGCGTATATAAATATGGAAAATCAAAAGTTGGTGATCCCTCGCTGACCAAGCTAGCAAAGGAAATCGCAATGATAGAAAACAAAGCTTGAATTACCGCAAGATCTAAATTTATTTTACCAGTTTTTCTCATTTTGCACCTCCTTATTTAATTATTTACTCTAAATCATTTGTCTCCAATTTTTATTATTTCGATATCTGCGCAGGAGACGAAAGTATTTTTCTCTCAGCGCTTTTGTCTTATCGTTAAAACCGTATTTGTCGTGACACTGAATGTACTCA
This sequence comes from Bdellovibrionales bacterium, assembly GCA_043739185.1. GTDB lineage: Bacteria > Bdellovibrionota > Bdellovibrionia > Bdellovibrionales > JAMPXM01 > JAYTQQ01. The sequence goes on along the minus strand of JAYUEN010000522.1, from coordinate 1,602 downwards.
GACCACAAAGCTTTGAGTTCACTCTCAATTTCACTTAAGTAGTCTATTTCCTGTTGGCGGGAGTTGCCGTTCCGTCGGAAGGCATTTCCCAGCTCCTCATTTGGAAGCTGGAAGTTGCCCTCGACATTCAAGTCGGTTTTCTCGATCTTGTTTTGATTTGCTCGCATGGTAAATATCACCTCCATTCAAAATGAGAAAAGTTTAGAGTTGTCTTTCATATTTGGCTCACTTATCGATCTCATTCTAGAATGAGATCATCGGTTAGCTTGTCAAGTGATTCAGTAAATTTGCGAATTCATTGTATTTTTTAAAAAAAATTGGCGGCAAACTTGACGGTTTAAAACTCCACCACATTTTTCTGGAAAATAACCACGTAAATTAATTTAGGAGGAAGTATGAAAGAGATCATAAAAAAAATCGCGGTACCTTTCGCCAGTGCGATCTTCGGTGGGCTTGCCGTCATTGCGGCATTTAAGTTGAGCCCATCTATCCGATATAAAATGAACGTCAATCAAGATTCTATCCATCATGATGAGCAGGTTTACGACGATATCGCAAAAAAACAAGAAGGTATTAGAAGCCAGTTCGATGATTTATTTAGAGAAGATTTTTTAGTCCAAAATGATCCATTTGAAGAAATGAAAAAAATGCGAAATCAAATGGAAAGGCATATGGAACGACTTCATGGTAAGAATCGATCAAAAGAAAGCCCTTTTGACGCTTGGTTTTCGGACAAATTTGGGGGTGGGAGCATAAATAACATTTCAAAGAGAGAGGATGATGACTTTGTTTACTATGACGTTAATGTAGATGACGTCAACGCTACTTCAATCAATGCAAAAGTCGAAAGCGGATATGTAACGATCACTGGAGCCATTGAGAATAAATCTGATTCCGAAGAGAAGGACAAAGGTTTTACAAGTCATAACGTGTTCAAGTCTTCGTTTGATCGAACTTTCCCACTTCCTGAGAATATCGATGCAAACAAAATGCAAATGTTAACCGAAAAAGATAAAATTATTTTGAAATTTCCAAAAATTAAAGTGTGAGTGCACTTTCATAGCAAAAGCAGGATAAAAGCAATTTCGAGAGGAACTTGACAATAAATTTGGGAAACGCAATTTGAAAACGTAAAAGCTTAAGTAAATAAATGAAAAACCATTAATCATAGGAGGTATAAAATGAGAATGTTAAAACCAATTTCCGCAGACTGGTCTTGGCAGCGCAGCGCTTTGTCTCCAGATCGTATGGGGAATGTCTTTGGGGACTTTGATCTTATTGTTGATAGCTTGTTATTCCCGACGTATGCAAACACGGTGAATTTTCGACCGAGCTGTGACGTGAGTGAGACCAATGAACATTATCTTATAAGCTTTGATATGCCAGGAGTAAAAAAGGAGGACATCAAAATTGAAATTCAAGGTAACGAGCTCGTCATTTCTGGTGAACGCCAAAGAGAATTGAAAGACGATAATAGTGAAGCACGAATTCGTCATGAAAAAGTGTATGGGCGATTTGAAAGAAGTTTCGCTTTACCAACGTCGATCGCTTCTGACAAAATCGAGGCTCAATACGAAAATGGAGTTTTAGATATTGTTCTTC
>JAYUEN010000521.1:0-26653 GCA_043739185.1 Bdellovibrionales bacterium | reverse complement strand
ATTAGTATTTTTGATGGTTGCGGGGGCCGGATTTGAACCGACGACCTTCGGGTTATGAGCCCGACGAGCTACCAGGCTGCTCCACCCCGCGATAACTTCTTTTGAGCGATTAGAGATAGTCATTTAGCTCAGAAGAGTCAACCTCTGTCTTGACGGACTCATTTATTCGACTGATATTGTCTTTTTTGGTATTACATTGAGTAAAAAGGGGCGGGCATGAGCCAAATAAAAATGCAACTCAAGCATATTCTGGTCGCACATCAATATGAGATCGATGATCTTCTTGAAAAGTTAAAGGAAGGTGATGCTTTTTCAGAGTTGGCTAAAAAGTTTTCAAAATGTCCTTCTGCATCGCTCGGCGGCGATTTAGGTTTGATCGATCTATCAAGGCTTGATCCTGACTTTGCTGAAGAGGCTGAAAAATTAAAAATTGGAGAAATATCTAAAGCGGTGAAGACTCGATTTGGCTATCATCTTATTCAACGACTCTAGAATGAATGTTCTAAAAAAATCTCATTATTTTTCTGTAGTCGATCAATAAGGCCAGACATGACCGCGACCGCCCAACCCGGCAAATCAGCCAATAATTGTTTATAATTTTCTTCTGAAACTTTATAAGCAAAGCCGTCGGTCAAAGCCCTGGCACTAGCAGACCGAGCTTGATTGCTGACAAGGGCGAATTCGCCAAGGGCCTGGCCTTCTTTTAAAACATTGAGTCTTTTTTCTTTACCACGAGAAGAGGGGCGAAAAACTTCAACTTCGCCTTCTTGAATGATATAAAAGAAAAAACCAGTGTCACCCTCTTTGATCAGGAGATCATTTTTTTTAAAGTTGACTCGTTCGATGCCTTCCATAGAAATTTCCATGACTGAATCTCCGCTCTGATTAGTTCTTAGGGCTTTGTACGGTTTTTGCGTCTTGTCCGAAAAGATATTTCTTTGCGGCTTCATCAACTGTGGGGCTGGTATTAATTGCGCGGCCTTTTTCATAAGCGCGAATAGTCGCAGGACGGGCGGCGACTACGTCAAACCATCTTTTTAGATTTCGAAAATCTGAAAGTTTTTGACCTTGTTTTTCAAATGGAACAATCCAGGGGTAGCAAGCCATATCAGCAATTGAGTATTCGCCGGTTATGAATTCGCGGTCCTCTAGCTGCTTATTTAAAACAGCATAGAGTCTTGAAGTTTCTTTCACATAGCGATCAATGGCGTAAGGAATTTTTTCTGGCGCGTACTGCGTGAAGTGATGATTTTGTCCGAGCATAGGGCCTAGACCTGCCATTTGCCAAAAAAGCCACTGCAGAGTTTCGGTTCGCTCATGAAGTCCCCGGCCCATAAATTTTTGCGCTTTTTCAGCAAGATAAAGTAAAATTGCGCCCGATTCAAAAAGGGAGATGGGGCCGGATGGTTTTGGTGTGGGTTTATGATCAACAATTGCGGGAATTCGATTATTCGGAGAGATTTTCAGAAACTCAGGCTTGAATTGTTCGCCTCTGGCAATTTGCACCGGAATAATTTTGTATTCCATTGCGGTTTCTTCTAGAAACATGGTTATTTTGTGGGCGTTTGGAGTTGTCCAGTAGTAAAGATCAATCATCTTAAGAATTCACATGGGTGTGCAAATTTATTTTAGACGACATGGCTGAGGTACGATTTTCAATTTTGATTTTCTCAACCTTGAGTAAATATTCTTTCGTGGCCTCGGGGATTGCCTTCCAAATTTTGATTGCGAGTATAAGGCCTATAACCGTGAACGGAATTAAAAACACTGGCCAATAATGCCAATCTTTGGTGGTTAAATATCCTAGACAAACCGACTGAAGTCCGCTGCCAAGATAAACAAAGCCATCGGTGATACCAGAAGCCGTTGCCGTTGCCTTTCGTCCGCCAAAGTCTGCAGCGGCAGTACCTGACATAATTGAATGTACGCCAATCACTGCCATTGAAATTACGACCGCACAAATACCTACGCCAATGGGGGAGTTAGTCAGCATAATGGCCATCATAATCCCGCAGGTGAGCATAACTCCATTCATGATTCCGGCAGACGGGCCCCGACGAGATTGAAAGAGATGATCTGAAATCCAACCCGAAAGGAAGCCTCCGACAATACCACTTAAACAAAGTAGTAGTCCCCAGTTGTGGGCAAAAAACTCTGCCCCAATTTGAGGAACTTCTTTTGCGAAAATAAAGTACCATTGCAATACGCCATTACGAATCACGCCAGAAGTGAATTCAATCAATGCAACGGTTAGCAATATCGGATTGGTGAAAATCTTTGTTAAGAGCTGACCCATAGTGAATTCTTTTTCCATTTCGCCTGAGGAGGCATCATGAGTATCAAAGTCTTCGAAGTTCGCATCCGCTGGCGTATCCTTTAAAAGCCACATATCAATCAATGCCCAAAGTACCAAAAGAAATGCCGGAATAAAAAACACTAGCCACACTGCACTTGTGGTACCGGTATCGATTGCAAATACAGTTCGAATGAGTTGTTGGGCGCCATTAAGTGCATGCTCAGGCTTAAGAGTGGCCGCATCGGCAATGGCTTGACCCCAATCGAATGCAAAATAGACCCCTACTGAGATGAGTGTCCCAAAGATCGCTCCAAATATGCCGCGTTCTCTGACGTGAAACCAATAGGCTTTAATTTTAATAATTGAAACCGCACCATAACTTTGAAAAAACATATTGGTTGCATAAAGTAGTGAGTAAACCAAAACGATATTGGTTTTGATTTGGCCTTTGACATACATAAAGGTCATGAGTCCGAGAGCGACGTTGGCAATGCTCGCGCCAAGAGCTGCAATGATGATTCCTTTTTTGCCACCAATTTTATCAACCAAGGGGCCGTTGAGCAGAAATGAAAGGCCATAAACAGTGGTGCCGACGCCAAAGATAATTCCGAAATCTTCTTTGGTCATCATAACGCCGAGAGCGTTTTTAGATACGTTCAAATTGTATCTCGCCATATATAAAAATGCATAAGTCATTCCCATTGGGAACCAATTGAGGAATCTGCGGAACATAAATTTGGTTGAATGTTTCATTGGATTTGATTTGAAGTAGAGTGCCACGACAGCGGCAAGTGCCGTCAAAACGATTAAAACGTCCATGAAAATCCCTCCAGATTTGTGTACCGCGCCTTTTTTAATTGAGGCGCCCCGCTTTAGCAAGAGTAGAGTGCTTATTCTGGCTTTATTTCATGGATTTTAAGAGGAGTTTAGCTGTCGGCTTAGGGTTTCGAGCAGGAGTAAAATTTGCTACTTAAAGCTTGAACTCTGCTTCAATTTGATACGGTGATTGTTGTCTAACTCACAAATTGCGAACAATTGTTCGACAGATTTCGCTAGATAGTCATTTGTACGGGAGATTTTTCAATTCGTATTTCAACCTCAAAATTCAGAATAATCCTGGTAGAAATAGAAGCCGAGTCTCAATACAATAATCGATTAAATTCAATGCCTTAGCTCGGCATAAGCATTGCACATTTGAAGAGCAATAGGCATTTTCTTTAAAGAAGGATTTTGCGATGATGTTTGCAAGGTTGAAATCAAAAATGAGGTATTTATTTTCAATTCTTATTTTTGCTTTCCTCACTTCTACTTTTCAGAACTGTGGCCAAATGACAACTCCGAAATTGGATGAACCACAAAGTATAGTTCTTGGCTCACAGGAAAATATTGCAAGCCAGCCTCCCCCAGCAGATATTGTGCCTGAAACTCTGGGTGGAATTGGTCCTCCAAGTGCATCGTATTATTTGTATATAGTACTTAATCCAGATCCTAGTAATATTGGCCCCCTCTGGGCCTTTGATGGGATTGTCACAGATAAAACTACAAGCTTGCCTGTGCCCCTAAATAAAACTGGAGTGGTCAATTATATATTGAGAAAAGATGTACCATATTCAGTTCCTGCGAATATTTATGATCCGCCTCATGGACGTTTCTCCTTTTATGCGAGCTCTCGTTATTTGAAAGGAATCGATATTGATTTTGCCCCTGATGAACACAATTGACAGTAAAAAAAGTTAAATCGGGTTGAATTTCAGAAAAATTCCTATGGGGACGCATCAGCTTCTAAAATTCGGCTGCCCCAGCCAGGAATAGCAATGCGATATTGATTTATACAACTCTGACCAGTGGCACAGCCAATTGTACCGCCCCACTTAAATTGACCATTACTATCCGTCATTCCTAGTGGCGCTTGAGGCGTCACTGTAGGCGTGATGTTTGCGTAAAAAACTTGGGCGTTAGGTGGCGCTCCAGTGATGATTGATGACCATGTCCCGCGACCATTCGGAAGGCTATTTGACGTTGAGGTTGACCAGTTCGAGTAATCTATAAATGGAGTCATCAATTGCAATTGCCCATAATACTGATTATTTGAATCAAGGGCCAATTTGCAAATATAGCGTCGCTTTGTAAGATCGCTTATCCCAGCAGAAAATTGAGTGAGTAAAGTTTGCTGAAGATTGACAAGACATTCACCTAAAGCCAATTGAGAATTCGCAGGCAAATGCACATTGTCCGCATCAAGCGGGAGTGAGTCTGTATGTAGGATAACTGTAAAAAGATCGGCAGCATTGATTGCCGCTTTATCTTGGGCATTTCTTACCTGATTCCAATTTTCTGCGGGGAGTGAATCTTCAGGCGGAGGGATTTGATTCGATATCGAAACAATAATCTTCCAACGTATAGAATATGGATATCTTGCCGCCAAGTTTTGACTTGAGATGCTCAGTAGTGATGTTAGATTTGAATAGTAATCATCGGACCAGCTTGGGGTCGAATCGGACTCTCCTTGATGCCAAATAAAAAAAACACTTGAATAATTTTTCTCAGGATAGGCAGTTTGTAGATTCGAAAAAATCGAAGTTAAATAATTGCCCCCATTATTTAAGCTTTGACCCGCTTGTTTATAATTCAATAAAAAATTAGAAATTGAATTTCCGGGATAGGCTTGTTTGAAAATTACGGGCGAAAGACTTAAGCCGACTTTCATGGCTTGACCTGCAATGCCTATTTCAGCGCCAAAGTTATTTCCATCTGAATACTGATGCTGACCAGAAAATGTTTCCTCCGCAGATCTCCTTGAGCTTTGAGCCATTTGTTTAAGCCAGCTGTTGATAATGGCGTAGGGTGCGGCACCCTGCCAAAACAAATATTCAAAATTGGCAAAATTAAATGAAGCAAAATCATTTGAATTATAGCGCGACCATTGGGCCCAATTACTTTGATCAAGATCCGCAAAACGCGCGATTCCCCAGCTGTTTGATTGCCCAGTTAAAATAAATAATGCTGGACCTGGCGCCATGCCCGCTGGCATTGGGATAATGCTTGAAGAAGAATTCGCAGAAGATGTGCCCGAAGCACTACTTGTGCTTGAGTTGTTAGTATTCGGACTACCCACGTTTACAGTTTGCCACGAAGATAGGGAACAATTATTAAAGTTGAACAATAATATTGAACCTATTAAGAAGACGAAGCCTAAGCGCAAATTTAACTTCTTCATTTATAAAGAACCTTTACCAACTGGTCTGCTTACAGAAGATCTACTTGATAATTGTCTCACAAATTTCGACCTATAAATAGTGGTTCAGCGTTTAAGGTGTTGAATAGAGAAATTTAAGATTCTGTGCAATCAAATTGAATAATACCAATTGATTATGCGTTGTTGTTTCGTAATTAAATTTGACAGCTGTCAGGGACTATACGAAAGCCAGCGACCAGGCGAGGGACTTTTCAAACTACCAATTTAAAGGTGAAAAATCTTAAATGAATTATAACATTTTAACAAAAGCGTATCAATCTGAGATAGCCATTCGAATTATAAAAAGTTTAATTGAAAGTTTTTCTCTATTGGCGAAAATAAATATTAGTCAATATAGGATTTGCCAAAAAGATTTCACCCTTGGGTAGAATTCCGTCTAGGGTTAGTTGCATCTGTATAAGCTTTGGAATTTTATTTACAGGTCGAGTGCAGTTTTCAAGTGTAACTTTCTCAATTTTTAGAAGATTCTTCCCGGCAATAACAGACCAATCTGCAGTAAATTGATCACACAAGCCTGAGGTGTACGTCTCAAAAGTTAAGTTCGTTAATGATGGACAGATAGGAGTAGGGGTTCCTGGCGGGGGCGGAGCTCCGCATCTAGTAAGTTTTTCATAAATAAACTAATTTGAATTCTCAATTGTTAATTAGTGATAAGGTCCGATTTAGTCACTTAAATCAAAACTTTTGTAAAGGGGATTAGGATGAAAATATTTTTGGTACTTATCGCTTTATGCGTCTCGACAGGGGCCGTAGCAGGGGCTTTAGATGGCAAGAAATATTGTCGCACTGTTGTGTCTAACGGTGGTTTTGGGCAGCCCCCTGGAACTCGAGAAAACTGCATTTCCTTTGCAGCTGATGTAGCCTCTGATAACTCAAATACATTTTTTGGAAATCCGCCTCAACGCTTTCCATATTCTGTAAATGGTCAAAAAGTTTTGTTTGGCACTTCTGCTTTCACTTTGTCACTTGACCTCAAATCCTTAATGACAGTAACCGGCTCAACTGTAGCGGGCACAGTTTTCAACATCACAAAGTAATGATGGAACAAGAGTGAAACTATTTCGTCATTATAAAAATAAGCCTTATAAATATCTTGGGGTTGCAAAACACAGCGAGAGCCTTGAAGACCTGGTTCTCTATGAAACTCTCTATAAAAATGATCTCGGAAAGCTGTGGGTCAGGCCACGTAAAATGTTTGAAGAGCAAATTGAATTAAATGGCAAACTTCAGGATCGGTTCGCAAAAATTCAACTTGAAATTAGTATCTTTGATAACCCAGCCAATTCTGAATTGGCTGAACTAAAATCACTTATCGATTTGCAATTCAAAGATTTTGAATTTGCGAAGCTAGTAAGGGAGTTAGAAAATCATAAAGCTAAGTTACTACTTAAAGCATATATTGAAAGAAATTTAGTGGGTTTTCAGGTTGGTTATGCGCAATCATCTCAAGTATTTTTTTCGATACTTACAGGAGTGGTTTCAGAATATAAAAGTTTAGGAATCGCTTCTGATTTGAACATTAATTTTGAAAAGTGGTGTATTGAGCATGGCTATAAAAAAGTGCAGACGCGCCTTTATCAAAAACAAAGGGAATTGTTGATTTTCAGTTTAAAAAAATCTTTTGAAATCATTGGGACAGAAATCGGCAAATCTGCAGATATTCAAATCATTTTAGAAAAAAGCTTAGGTAATTCCTAGAAAAAACCTTAAAACTTAAGTTAAGCTTGGGTTTAGGCTCGTCTTTATGCTCATTTTGTGCTTGAATCGGCGCCATGAATGAGCAAAGCCGCGCAATTGAAATAACCAAATCCAAAGTCTTTAAATCCAAGCCAGCTGTTAAAGAATTGGGCTTTGGCAAGTATTTCACAGACCATATGTTCGTCGCCCGTTATACAAAGGCTATGGGTTGGCATCGCGCTGAGATTTTACCATATGGTCCATTCGCGATTGAACCTGGTGCATCTTCTCTTCATTACGGTCAAGCACTCTTTGAGGGCATGAAGGCTTTTCGGCAATCAGGCGGCGATTGCGTTTTGTTTCGTCCCGAATTCAACTGGAAGCGTCTGTGTGACGGTGCTGATCGCTTATGCATGAAGGCTCCACCAAAAGATTTGATGCTAGATGGGATTCGCCAACTTGTCAGTCTTGAGCGCGATTGGATTCCAAATGAAAAAGGCGCTTCACTTTATATTCGACCAACTCTCATAGGTACTGAATCATTCTTAGGAGTAAGGCCCGCTGAGGAATATTTATTTTTTGTGATTTGCTCTCCAGTGGGTTCTTATTATGCAGAAGGCTCAGCTCCCATTAAGATTTGGGTTGAAGAAAATTATTTGCGTGCGGCCCCAGGCGGACTTGGCGCCACCAAAGCAGGTGCTAACTACGCAGCCAGTTTAAAAGCAGCACTTGAGGCAAAAAAACGCGATTATGCACAAGTTCTTTGGTTGGATGTTACTCATCAGTACATCGAAGAAGTCGGCACCATGAATGTATTTTTTGTGATCGGTGACGAGATCATTACGCCAAGCCTTGATGGTTCAATATTGCCAGGTGGAGTCCGTGATTGCGCGATTTCTCTAATTAAAAAAATGAATCTAAAGTTTAGTGAGAGAAAACTAAGTTTAAAAGAAGTCGTCGAGGCCCATCAATCAGGTAAACTAAAAGAAGTTTTCGGCACAGGTACGGCTGCCGTTATTTCTCCAGTTGGCGAATTATCTTCAAGTAAATTTCAAATGAAAATCAATGATTCAGTCAAAGGCCCAATTGCCACAAAGCTTTATGATGAAATCACTGCCATTCAATACGGCGAGCAGCCCGACAGCTTCGGTTGGGTTGAGAAGGTGCCTGCTAACATTTCGTAATTCAGCGAGTTAACTATCTAAATTATCTAAACTAAAAAGTGCAGCTAAAAAGGTCTGGTAGCGTTTAATCCGGCAGGCCTTCGTCGATTGCAACAATGGTTTCATCGACTCGCCTCATTGAGGCGGGAGCTACAAAGATGGTGTCGTCGCCAGCGATGGTTCCGAGAATGCCGGCGGGTTTGGTTTGGTCGAGATGTCTGGCCAGCAAACTGGCTGACCCAGGTGTGGTGTGAATCACAATCATGGCGCCATTGTGCTGAATATCGATCATCAATCCGCGAAGCCCGGTTGAATAATTTGCCGCTTGAGATTCTGCAATGAAGCTGTCATTCGGTAGGCGGTATACGGTTCGGCCTGATTGATCGATCGCTTTGACGGCGCCGATTTTTCTGAGATCTCTTGAAATTGTACTTTGAGTGACATCAAAGCGGCGTTTGAACAATTCGTCAGCCAACTCTTCTTGGGTAGAGGCCTCCCCTTGACCCAAGAGTTCTTTCAGCGCGGATAATCTGGTTTTAGAATTGGAGGTGGGAAGCTGTGCCACTTTCGACCTCCGCTTGCGAATTTAAACTTCTACGGGCCGGCCGGGAATTTTGAAATAAGCCAAGTAGCAATGCTTTTTGCGCATGCAAACGATTTTCTGCTTGTTGAAATAAAACCGAATACTCATGCTCTGCCATTTCAGCAGTGATCTCTTGGCCTTTTATCATGGGTAGGCAATGCATAATGATCGCTCCGGGTTTAGCCAAACTATAAAGTTCTAGATTGATTTGATAGTCTTTGAAAAGTTTCTTACGCTTTTCATTTTCTTTTTCAAATCCCATACTTGTCCAGACATCGGTATACAATGCATGAACTCCTTTTACAGCTTCTTTTGGAGTGTCAAATTTTTTAATTTTTGCTCCACCCAAGCTTGCACGTAGATGCGCGCGCCCGAGAATTTCTTGGTCGGGTTGATAAGCGGTAGGGCAAGCATAATGAACATCAACGCCTAAGTACGGAGCAAGAAGTAACAATGAATGTAAAACATTATTGCCATCTCCTATGTACGCGAGTTTTAAGCCTTTTAATTTTGAAAACCTCTGTTTCAAAGTGAGTAAGTCTGCAATTGCCTGGCAGGGATGATGGGTATCTGATAATCCATTTATTATTGGTATCTTTGCATGTGGAATCATACGCTCAAGATAGTCGTGCGCAAAAGTTCGGATCATTACTCCGTGGACCATGCCCTGAAGAACGCGAATGGCATCTTCGGGATCTTCATTCTTTTTTTGCCCACCTTGTAGTTCTAAGACGCTACCGCCCAATTCAGATATTCCCACACTAAAGCTGACGCGAGTTCGGAGCGAGGGTTTATCAAAAATCAATGCGATTGTTTTGGCATCAAGTGGTTTGGCGAGAGGTTTTGAAGTTTGCATTTCTTGCAAACGATTGAGTCGCAAATATTCTGCTTCATCAATTAGAGCAGATAATTCTTTTTGCGATAGTTCTTCGCCGGTCAAAAAATGTTTTACTTTAAAGGCTAGCATAGCTGGTCTGCCTCTCTGCAATTTTTGGCTGAATCTTTTGATAGCTTCTCTCGTTTAAACACCAGGTGCCGACGCGATCATTGAATATGGCATCGACGCAATCTTTGGCGTGTAAGACGCGAACACTTTGCACTCCATGCGAGAGAGCGTGTAAAATTGTTAGCGACTTGGTATACATTCCGCCGGTGACTACTTCATCACTGACCAATTGGTCGAGCTGAGATTCAGAAATATCTCGGATGGGCATCTTTCTTTGATCCAAAATCCCGCTTTGATCGGTGAGAAAAATCAACTGTTGAACTTTAAGTGCGCTTGCGATTTTAGCAGCCGCCCAATCGGCATTTATGTTAAAAGACTCACCTGCCATATTAGTTCCTAGAGGAGCAATGACCGGAATTGGTCCGTGTGGAAGAGCTAAAAGATCTTCAATCCATCTTGAATTGACTTGATCAACAACTCCAACAAAACCCAAATCGGGGCTTGCTTGCGAGCAAAGCAGGGTTGGTCCGTCGACTCCTGAAAAGCCAAGAGAAAAAAGGCCCTGAGAATTTAAAAATTTAACAATTTTTGGATTTACTTGGCCACTCAAAACCATTTCAATCACTTGCATCATCTCATGAGAGGTGACCCTTTGGCCTTTAACAAAACTCCAGGAAATATTTCGGCTCATGAGCTCGGCATTGATCGCAGGACCGCCGCCGTGAACGACCAATACTTGATAACCTAGGCTACGATATTGTTCGATGCACTTTGCAAGTTTTAACAAAATGCTTAAGTTGCCATCGGCAAGGCCATCAAGAGATGCGCCACCCAGTTTAATAAGAATTCTCTTGTTGTTCATGAGTACTCCGTATTGATTTCAACATATTTTTTGGACAAATCACAACCCCAGGCAGTTGCAAATTCACTTCCGGATCTAAGATCGATATCGATTTGAATTTTCGATTGTTTCAAGAGTGCCTTGACCTCAAGGCGATCAAAATTTTGAGGAGCGCCATCCGAATACAAAACTTGTCCTTGAATTTTGAGCACCATTTTATCAAGTGCCGCAGCGGGAACTTTCTCTGCGCCTAGGCGAGCTAAAATTCTTCCCCAGTTGGGATCTTCACCGTGCATAGCCGTTTTAATGAGAGGCGACATGGTGACCCCTCGAGCTGCATTTCGCGCAAGTTCTGTAGTGGGGCTGCCAACAATTGCGACTTCAATTAATTTGCCGGCACCTTCTCCGTCGGCAGCAATTGACTGGGCCAAATATTTTGAAATCTTTACGAGTTCATTTTTGAAAATATGGTAATCTTCATCGCTTTTCAATTCGACATTTGACTCACCACTTGCAAAAAGAAAATTACAATCATTGGTCGAAGAGTCTCCATCGACGCTGATCATATTGAAGCTCACATCGGTTGCGTCCTTTAGCATCGTGTGGGCCACTTCTTTGGTCATTTTTACATCCGTTAATAAATAACCCAGCATGGTTGCCATATTTGGGTGAATCATTCCGGAGCCTTTGCAAATCCCGGTGATGCGAATACTTCCGCCCGAAAGTTTCACGACACTGGTTACGGTTTTTGGAACCAAATCAGTGGTTAAAATCGCCAATGCGAAATTCTCTGCAATTTCAGTAGAGCGATTGACCAATTCAGGAATCGCCTCGCAGATTTTATCGACTTGCATTTGTTGGCCGATGACTCCGGTGCTGGCAACTAGAACTTGATCTGCCGAGATTTCAAGATTTTGAGCCAAACACTCTACCATTTGCAGATTATTGCTAGTGCCTTGAGCTCCAGTTGCTGCATTTGCTTGACCTGAATTGGTAATAATGGCGCGAATTTTATCCGAAGGCAAAAGCGCTTGTGAATATAAAACCGGGGCAGCTTTACACTCATTCAAAGTAAATACGCCGGCGGCTACACAATCTTTTTCAGTATAGATAAGACCGAGGTCAGGGCGATAACGGCGCACACCACAATTCACTCCGCTAGCGAAAAATCCAAGTGGTAAAAGCGTGCGATGGAGTCCGGGACCTGGGGTCATAATTGTGCCTCGTTTTGGTTTAGGGGGCTGAGAGAATGAGAAAAAGAAAAATCAGGAATGAGAGAATATTCGAGCGGCAAATTCAAAAGTGAATTTAGATTTTCAATTGCTTGTGAGGCCGCCCCTTTTAGCAAATTGTCGATACAAGAAAAAACATAGAGCTTGCGACCGACAAGTTCATAAGAAATATTGGTAAATGGGGTGCCAACTACTTTTTTAAGACTCGCGTATTGTGATATTTTAGAAGAAAAACGGACGAGCTTATAATTTTGATACATTTTTTCATAGGCCTTCTCAATTTTTTTTAAATCCTCGGTCAAGGAATTCAAATAAATTCCGGCGATGATTCCTCTTGAAGTGCCCAGTAAGCTTGTCGAAAAATGTGGTTCAATACTAACGCCTGTAAATGCCTCGATCGATTCTTGAATTTCTGGAAGATGCTGGTGCCTACCTACTTTATAAGGAAGACACTCGCCAACAACTTCAGTAAACAGCAAATTCTCAAGAGCTTTTTTGCCAGCCCCTGAAGTTCCGGATTTTGCATCAATCACAATTTGCTTCGGATCGATCAAATTAAATTTCAAAAGTGGAATGAGTGCCAATGAAATGGCAGTCGCATAGCAACCAGGATTTGCAATGAGTGTAGCCATGTTCTGAGTAGCCAACGCCTGAAGGCCATAGTGTGCTTTTGAAAGAAGCTCTGGCTCGGGATGCTTAAAGCCGTACCACTTTAAATAATCATTTTTTTTGAGGCGAAAAGCTCCGCTTAAATCTATAACAACCGATCCTTGTTTCAAAAGCAGAGGAGTTAATTTTAAAGAAATTTCAGCAGGTGTGGCTAAAAAAATAATATCACTTTTATGTGTTAAAATTTCGCTCTCATTTAGGCATTTAACTTTTGAAAATCTAGAATCTAATAAATCATCTGCCAAATTAAAAATTGAGGTGCCGAAGGCATATTGAAGTTGAACGCTAGGGTGCTCGATGAGCAATTTGATGAGTTCAATACCTGCATAACCACGAGCTCCGACCACCGAAACACTAGGAAGAGGGGGGAATTTGAATTTAATATCTGCTAAATAATTATGCATACTTAATGCATAATTATGGATAAATATGCAGTTGTCAAATTTTAATTGCTTATAAAGCAAAAAAGATGCATAAATATTCACGAACTGAGATCCGGGATGTGTTTCATAAAAGAAAGGCCAGATTAATATGTCAGATTCTAATTCAAAAGTTTTATTGGTTTATAGTGGGGGACTCGATACTTCTATTTGTATTCCACTCATGCGAGAAGAGTACGGATATAAGGAAGTCATCACAGTAACGATCGATGTTGGACAAGAAAAATCAGATATAGTTCAGGCACAAGAAAAAGCTAAAATAATGGGAACCACTCATTTTACAGTTGATGCTCAAGAAGAATTTGTTGAGAAATTTTGTTGGCCGGCGGTAAAAGCAAACGGCAATTATCAAGGCTATCCTATGTCGACATCAATTGCCCGTCCTTTGATTGCCGCAAAAGCGGCTGAAGTCGCAAAGAAATTCGATGTGAAAGCTTTTGCTCATGGCTGTACGGGCAAGGGCAATGACCAATATCGAATTGAATACGGAATTCGCATGATACTACCTGATGTCACCATTCATGCGCCAGTGCGAGAGCGAAATATGACTCGCAGTTGGGAAATTGAATACGCCAAGCAAAAAAATGTTCCGATTCAGCAGTCATTAAATAAAATTTGGTCGATTGATGAAAATTTGTGGGGACGTTCAATTGAAGGTGGCAGACTCGAAGAGCCAGACTTCGCGCCGCCTGAAGAGATTTTTCAGTGGACCAAGTCTCAAGAAAACGCAAATGCAAACCCGAGCTTGGTAAAAGTCGAATTCAAAGCTGGTGTGCCGGTTGCAATTGATGGCGTGAAAATGAGCCCCGCTCAACTTGTGATTAAAATGAATAAATTAGCTGGTGACAACGGCATCGGACGAATCGACATCATGGAAGATCGCATGATGGGTCTTAAAGTACGTGAAAACTACGAATGCCCTGGCGCCACAGTTTTTTTAATGGCCCATAAAGCGCTTGAGAATTTAGTTTTAACTAGAGAAGAAATTAGATTCAAAGCCATTGTCGATCAAGAATGGAGCAAGCTTGCTTACGAAGGCCTGTGGTGGGATCCCTTTAAAACAGATCTTGAAGCTTTCATTGATTCAACTCAGATGCGAGTCACTGGCGAAGTAAATCTAAAATTGTACAAGGGTTCTGCGACCATTTTGGGGCGAAAATCTCATTGGGCATTGTACAATGAGGATCTGGCTTCATTTGATACCACGACCTTTGATCAGCGTGAAAGTACGGGCGCTGTTAAAAACTTTGGCCTTCAGCCACGTATGTTTTTTAAACTTTTAGAAAAGAATCAGAAAGAATTATGAGTTTGTGGGGCGGACGATTTGAAAAGGAAACGGCTGACGAAGTAAAACAGTTTTCTTCGTCGATTGCGATTGATTGTCAATTGGCCGAGGTTGATATTCAAGCTTCGATTGCGCATGCAGCAATGTTAGGCCGACAAAAAATCATCAATCCACTTGATGCAGAAAAAATTATTTCTGGCTTACGTGAAATGGCTAGTGAATTAAAATCTGGTGCATGGACTTTCAATCCGCAAGCAGAAGATATTCACGGTGAAATTGAGCAGCGCCTATTTGAGAAAATAGGTGAAGCGGCAAAGCGCGTGCATACAGCGCGCAGTCGAAACGATCAAATTGCAACCGACACCCGACTTTATTTAAGTCAAAATATTCATCACATTGCTGAAATCTTAAAAGGCATTCAGGGAGAACTATTGGCGCAAGCCAAAGTGCATACCGAGAGCCTCATGCCTGGCATGACACACTTTCAACATGCGCAACCAATTAGTTTGGCGCATCATTTACTCGCATATTTTTGGATGTTCGATCGCGATCGCTCGAGACTTGAAGACTCTCACAAAAGAATTCTAGTTTTACCTCTGGGGTCAGCAGCGCTCGCCGGCACTGGCTTTCAAATCGACCGAAATTTCACCGCCCAAGAGCTGGGATTTTTGAAAGTATCTGAAAATTCTCTTGATGCCGTTTCGGATCGTGACTTCGTTATTGAATTTCTCTCTGATGCTGCGATCTGTATGATGCATTTATCGCGCTTTTGTGAAGAGCTCATTATTTGGAGTTCTCCCGAATTTGACTTTGTAGAGCTTGGCGATGAAGTGACAACTGGCTCTTCGATCATGCCACAGAAGAAAAATCCAGACGTGGCAGAACTTATCCGCGGTCGAGTTGGCAGGGTTTACGGATCATTAATGGGAGCACTCACCATGATGAAGTCCTTACCTCTTAGTTACAATCGCGATATGCAAGAAGATAAAGTTCACCTATTTGAAGGAATTGAAACTCTAAGATCGTGTTTGAAGTTGATGCTACTTATGCTTACCAAATGCAGCTGGAATAAAGCCCAAATGCAAAATGCACTTAAAGCTGACTTTTCAAATGCCACAGATCTTGCAGATGATTTGGTTCAAAAGGGTATTAGTTTTCGAGAGGCCCATGAAGTCGTGGGGCAATTAGTTCAAAAGTGTTTGAAGCTTAACATTGGGCTAGAAGAATTGAGTCTTGCGCAATTAAAAGAGAGCCATTCGCTGTTTGATCAAGTGAGTCTTGATAAGACTTCACACTTTGCGGTACTCAAGGCGCGAAACTCCGAAGGCGGTACCTCACCAGAGGCTGTATTGAAGCAAATCTTAAAAGCTGAGCAAAGTCTAAAATAAAATTTAGTCGTAACGAGAAGAACGCGATTTTTTAATATCAGAGCGGCCTTTTTTTTGTTTGAGTCGCCTTTCTTTAGAGCCACGAGTGGGCTTGGTTTTCACTCGCTTTTTAGGGATATACAATGCAGCCAGAATCATTTCATTTAATTTAAAATAGGCATCTTTTTTATTTTGATCTTGATCCCGAAAATTTTCGCTTCGGATTATGATTTCGCCATCAACAGTGAGTTTTGATGCCAATTTGAAGAGGAGTCGATCATAAATGTGGAGAGGGAAGAATTGAGAATTTCTCAAATTCCAACGAAGTTGAATCGCAGAATTGGTTTTGTTTACGTTCTGTCCGCCTGGACCCCGAGAACGAGTCGCGGTAATTTCAATTTCATCATAAGGTAAGTTCATTCTCCTTTTATAGTAGCATATTTTTGCTCTCTTAAAAGTTCAATTATAAAGCGCGTATTATTTCCGGACGAATCATAAAAGAAATTGCCACCGTGGCTTTCAATAATGTCCCGTGAATCGCTAAGACCAAGGCCTGAAACTTTAGTGCCTTTTTTAGTTGAAAAAAATGGTGACATCATTTGTGAGACCACCTCATGGGCAAGGCCTGGGCCGCTGTCAGTTACGGCTATCTGTATACAGTTTGCTTCTTCAACTACGTTAATTTTAATCCACTTTGAATCGAGTTTCTCAATGGCATCACAGCTGTTATTTAATAGATTCAGTATAACTTGCGAAATCTGGGTGGGCTTGCACTTGACGCGTAGATCTTTTGGATCCTCTAAGAGAATTTCAATTCCCTTTTCCTGAAAGCGTTCTTTGCAAAATGATAGTGCGTCTTCGATGACGAGCGATAAATTGTGTTCAATAAAGCTTTCTTCAAATGGATTTCGAGAAATTGAACGAAGGCCCTTCACCACATTTGAAATATGATAGCTACTATTTTGAATTTTTAAGAGGTCCTCACGAAATAATTTGCGATTTTGCTCTTCTAGTTTGTCAATCCGAGCCTGCATTTGGTCAATTTTGGCATTTAATGCTTCAAGTGGACCACTGATTTGGTGGGAAACTGCAGAGGCAATTGAGCCCACTACCGAAAGTTTTGCTGCTTCATAAATGCGACTATGCTGTTCTTCGTTAAATTCTTGTACATTCTTAATCTCGGTTACATCGTTTACTACAACTACAAACCCAAGTACTTCTCCAATGGGATTTAAATCAGGAATGAATGAGACATGAACTTCCCGAGCACCTCCGAATTTATAATCGAGACGTCTTTCATATTCGACATATTCGCCTTTGAGCGCTCTTGCCAAATGCGGCTGTGCCTGTTCAAAGGCTGTTGGTCCGATCACATCAATGAGACTTTTTCCCACGATCTCTTTATAAGGAAGACCAAACCAGCGTTCATAACTTTGATTCACAAAGCGATACTTGAGATCCTTATCGATATAAGAAATCAAAGAAGGTAGAGCGCGCAGAACCATATTTAAAAAATTTTCAGACTCTTTGCGTTTATTTATATCATTGTATACAGCCACAATGAATTCAGGTTCGCCATTTTTATTTCTTTGAGCCGTGATCGATATATTTCCCCAAAAGAAGCTGCCGTCTTTTTTTAAAAAAGCTTTGTCAATTGATAAACTTTCAACTTCTCCAGTGCGAAGTTTATTCCAGTTTTTCAATTGCCTTGCGAAATCTTCAGGCTTGTTCAATTGCTTGAAATTTATTCCGAGATAATTTGTGGACTCAACACCCATATACTCGAGTGCAATTTCATTGGCCCAAAGTATATCTCCGGTAAAAGAAATGTGTGAGATTCCGACTTTTGCCGAATTCAAAGAATGCTTAATGAGTTCGAAAGCTTCTTTGACATCTTTTAATGAGTTGGGCGTTTTTGACATTTCACTTCTAATTTTAAATCAATATGGTCGGCCTATTTTGAACTAACAGCTTAATAAGCTAATTTTTTTTAAATTGAAATGAAAGGATTAGTTTGGGCTTAATAATAAAATAACAATCTATTTTGACAAAGCGCATTTGCGCCCCCCTTAAAGCTAAAAGGGGAGGCGCAGTCTAAATTAAAATTAACGACCTTGGTTGTCGATGATGCCTAAAACCTTGTTGAGGACTTGCGAAAATGAATTTGCATAATCAGATTTTAGTAAACTAAGTGGATAATCTGGCTGAACTCCATAATTTTCAACATAGGTATCGTTTCGTCTCAACATCAAGCTTGTGGTGAGATGATATTTATAATCTGACGATATGGTATTGCGAAATTCTT
This sequence comes from Bdellovibrionales bacterium, assembly GCA_043739185.1. GTDB lineage: Bacteria > Bdellovibrionota > Bdellovibrionia > Bdellovibrionales > JAMPXM01 > JAYTQQ01. The sequence continues at coordinate 8,593 of JAYUEN010000521.1, read as the reverse complement.
CAACTGAGCCGCCAGCTCCGGCTGTGCGCACGCCAATTAATTTTACGCGGCCGTAATCCTGAAGTGTGGCAGGAGTGGCATCTCCACCAGAAAAATCGAATTCATTGATCATCATATAAACCGGAAACTCATAAGTTTGAGGCGTAAATACCGCAGCACCTAAATATTGCTCGATATTTTTATGGAGAGGAATAATTGAGTAAAGTTGGTCTAAAACCACTTCGATGAATTTAGTGGTTACCATCATCGAAATAGGTTCGCTCAAATTGGCATGAGTCACATAGGCTTTATGTATGATCGCATAGTTTGCTTTGAGGACCGGTATTAAAGCTTTAGCCTCAGCAGGAATAGTACCACTGGTATCAGACTCAATAGTGCTGATGACGGTCGCAAATTGATTGAGATAAGCCTGCGTAGGCTTAACTACAAAGCGTAGATGTTTTGAAATATCATAAAGTCCGGTCAAAGATTTTACGATCATATCTGAGTAAGCAACCATTCCACCGGGATTATTGGTTTGGTCAATGATCAGATAATCGGTCTTTTGAAGTTTTGAAATAATATAACGAAGGCCAAGTGGCATTGTATAAACCACGCTTGGCATATAACTTGGGATCCTTAAGAAGCCGACGGTTTTTCCTTTGTGTTCAAAGGTTCCGGCAAAATAGGCGTCTTCGTTTAAGAGGGCTCCCAGTGCAGGGAATTCAATCTTTTTGAAATCAGAAGGCAATTTAAAAAAGGGTGGCAACTCACCAATTGTCATTTTCTGACCGGTATCACCTGGGGCGGGATCCTCTTTTAAATTTGCGACGTCAAGACTCGTAGTTAAATTCATCAGACCGTGAACCTGAGAAAGTATTTGTTGAACGCGATAAATCTTATCGCGTTGTTCTTTGGTTAAAATCAGACGGTCGCCGTCTTTTGCCAGGATATCATCTAACTTCTGATCGAAATCAAACCTCTCCGGTGAATTGCTTAACAATGACTTCGGAATTTGAACAACCGGCTCTCCCATACCTCGATCAATCAGAGCATTTCCGGTAGCTTTATAAGTCAAATTACAGTTGTAAGCTGCTTTGGTTGTAGCTTTAACAAAAGAAAAGTTCACTTGGGGCCCGCCAAATTGGGCGAGTTTAACTCCTCTGGCTTCATTGAGGCTGGTCAGCATGCGCGCAAACATCGAGCGGTTGGTAATTGGATTTCCGTACTTCGCAAATACGGCTTGCGTGGATTGAATTTCTTCAAAGCTCTTACTATTTATTTTAACTAGTTCGTCTCCCAAACTCACTGGGCATTTGGCCGCAAGCATTGCGGTGCTATTGAAAAAAGAAACTATGATACTGTTTTCAACGCTTGAGAATTGCAAAGGCAGTGACCAATTGAGTGTGCTCGGAAGCTCCATCGCAACGTGAGCATCATTGAGAGAATTTAAAACATCTGAAACCAGAAAGTAAAAATCGTTGGAGCTATTTAGTTGATCAATTCGACTAGCAAAGCTTTGTTTTCGTTGAGGCCAATTCAAGCCTATGGTGGTTTTTTTAAGTTCGAGTGGACCATAGTAGGTATCCATGGTTTGAAAAAGGCTGTTTAGCTCCAGGCGATAAGCATCGCGATCACTCGTCATTTCGCTACGAGATTGTGCTGGCACCAAAGCGCCAAGCATGAGCACCATTCCAATTATAAATTTCGAATCTCTAAAAACCATGATCCCCTCCTGGTTGATTAAAAAGCTATGACTAAAGTCTACGGACCCAAGGGCGAAGTTCAAGACGCATCAATACAGAAAACATATTTTATGCGCGTAGCCAGAACACAGGCTTTGGTCTGCTTTTGGTGAGAAATCTAATACTCAAATAGATGCAATTTTGAAATGTCCAAGTTATATTGAAATTTCCTGCGAGCTGATTTGGATTAGCTCAATGAATATTGAAAGGGAAGTCAAAATGAAATCACTAAGCCGTTTAAGTCTTTTTACATTGAGTTTTTTAAGCGCCGCAGTTTGTAGCGCAAGCCTCATTGATATCGATCAAAGTACCGCGAAAACCTCATTTGTAGCCGTAGGTAAACCTGCAATGCTTCGAATTCACGGCGAATCTGAAGGAGTTGTTTCAAAGCTAACAATTGAAAACAAATTAGTAAGTGGTGACGTTAATGTTCATTTAGATAAATTCAAAACTGGCATTGAAACTCGCGATGAACATATGAAGAAAAAATACCTCGAAGTTGAAAAATTTCCGGACGCGATTCTTAAAATTAAGGACTTGAGTGTTTCAGATCTTAAAGCCGGAAGTAAAAAAGATCTGACTTTCAAAGCAGAGCTAACTCTTCACGGAGTCACCAAAGAAGTTGAAGTGAAAAGCAAATTAGAAGCTTTGAGTGATACCAAGTATAAGATACAAGCCTCTGCAAATATCAAATTATCTGATTTTAAAATTGATATTCCGTCTTATGCGGGCATTAAAGTCGCAGATAGCGTCGATTTCGACGTTCAATTTCAAACAAAATAGACCTCTATTATTAGGGGCTATCTGCTTAAAGTTGGCAAAATCTGCAAGTCGGCAGCAGCCGGCAAACTGAATTCAGTTAGCGGCACCAGACCCATAAACTGAAACTGAAACCGAGACGGAAACTGAAACTGAAACTGAAACTGCCAAGCCGCTTACCGCCGCTGCTGCCGTTAAAACTGATTCCAAACCTAGACCAACAGAAAATGCAAAGCGCTCAATCACTCAGAGACAAGCCCCACGACCTTTGTCGAATCGCTATCATCCATTCAGTTTTTCCTTATAAATTCCGATTTTAATGAGTGGATATGACTCGCAAATTCATGTGAGCCCTGTCTAATTTTTGGGGTCTAAAATGAGTGAAATTCCTCATAGCAATGATGTAGCTCCAGTTAAGCCGAAAAAGTATATGCTTTTTCAAATTGCGGGCCGCCGATTTGCAACTGCACTATCAAATGTTCGTGAGGTTATCGCATTACAAAATCTCACCAGTGTCCCGGGAATGCCTGAGTACTATAGTGGACTTATTAATTTGCGCGGGAAAATCATTTCGATACTTGATCTTAAAATAAGATTGGGACTTAAGGATGCGAAGTGCGAAATTCTCGTTCGTCGCCCTACGGTGATCGTAACTCAAGGTGGAGAAGAGCCACTAGGTTTGATTGTCGATGAGGTTTCTGAAGTGATACTGCTTTTTGAAAATCAAATTGAGAGAAAAATTGAGCAGCTCGAAGAATCTAAAAAACAAGGTGTAGTCGGGGCGGCTCGCATCGATCAGCAAGAGCTTACCTTGATTCTTGATTTAACGAAACTACGTCCGCCTGCAGGAACGCGCGCGGCCTAAAAATTTTGAAAAGAGAGCAAAGAAAACATGGATGATTTTCTAAAAGAAATACAAGAGACCTTTTTAGTAGAGTCTCAAGATCTATTATTAGGCGTTGAGAGTTTATTTTTAAAGCTTGAAAAAAATCCGAACGATACCGAAGTATTCAATCAACTTTCGCGGCTCGCACATAATTTAAAAGGTTCAGGTAAAGCGGTCGGATTTGTTCACCTGTCGCACTTTTGTCATGAATTTGAGAATTTAATTTTGGCTTGCAAAAATCTATTGATAAAGCCAACTGCAAAGACCATCAATTTGCTACTTCGTTCAGTCGACGAAATGAAGTTGGATATTGAAACTCTCAGAGGCGGGGGAGTCATTCGAGATTATTCGAAGATTTTGGCAGAAATTGAATTGGAACTCAAAGTCGACCAAGTGGTTCCTCTGAAAGATGAAATTTTCAAATCAATCCAGCCGACGATCGCAAAGGATTTGTATGTCAATTACAATCAAACGGCAGAGTATCTGCGAATTCCTGCAATTCGAATTGAATCACTCATAGATTCTTTTGGTGAGCAGGTGATTTTGCAATCTGCACTTGAACAGGCAAAAACGGATTTGGTGAGAAACGAAGATGTCATTCTTAAAACCATCGGCTCACTTTCAAAATTGACTTACGATCTTCAACAAACCGCCTTGTCTCTGCGTATGGTCAAATTGAATCAATTGATTTCAAAGCTTGAACGTGCCGCCCGTGATACCGCTCAAAGCTTAAATAAGAGTATTCATTTTCGCTCAAAGGGAACTGATAATGAACTTGATAAAATGATTGTCGATTCACTTTCAGATGCACTCACGCATATGGTGCGCAATGCGGTTGACCACGGAATTGAATCGACCGAAGAAAGACTTGCTGCCGGCAAGAAAGCCAGCGGCAGTATTGAGCTCAATGCCTTTCGATCCGGCGGCAATTTCATGATTGAAATTCAAGATGACGGTAGGGGAATGGATCCCAAAGAAATTTTTGCCAGAGCTCATACCCTGGGTCTGATTGGGCAAGAATCAAATTTAAGCGAGAAACAAATATTTGATCTCATTTTTGAAAATGGTTTTTCAACAAAGACCGTTGCCACCGATATTTCAGGTCGTGGAGTCGGTATGAATGTCGTGAAAGAAAAGATTCTTGAACTTAAAGGTTCTTGTGAAATTAAATCTAAGTTGGGAGTGGGAACGAGCTTTCATATTCAATTGCCACTAACCTTAGCGATCTTCAATGCTCTGATTGTAAGGCTTGGGACTGAGAAGTTTGCGATCCCAACTTCAGATGTAGATGAGGTGGCAATCATCAATATCAGTGATTATAAAAAATCAAATTTGCCGCAAGAGCTTTTACAGCTGCGGGATCAAGTTTATTCGATAGTAGATTTGAGAAAAGAATTGTTTCAAGTTGAAGTTGAAGGGCGAAAATCACAGGTGACGGCACTTTTAGTTAAAAAAACCAGGCATGCTTTTGCCGTCTTGGTTGATGAAGTCGTCATCATTCAAAAAGTGGTGCAAAAGTCTTTAAGTCAAGATGTCCGCCAGGTGAGGGGCTCAGCCGGAGCCACTATATTAGGAGACGGTAGTGTTTGTTTGATTTTGAATCTCAATCAATTTTCTCCCAAATTAGCTGAAAACTCAAAGAACAAAGAGGCGGCGGCTTAATGGGCGCCCCAAAGATTTCATACGAAATTGAACTTGAAGAATACGAAACCCTCTGTCGTCACTTATATCAAGCTTCAGGAATTAGGCTGGGCGATAAAAAGCAGAGCTTAGTTGAAGCAAGACTCTTAAAGCGCCTGCACTTTTTAGGGCTCAGTAATTTTGGTGAATATATTAATTATCTTGAAAGTCACCTTGAGGTCGAGTTTCAATTTTTAATTGAAGCTATGACGACCCACAAAACCGAATGGTACCGGGAGAGTTTGCATTTTGATTTTTTAGCAGAAAAAATTGCTGTTCAAAAAAAACGACCCCTTCATATTTGGTCTGCGGCCTGCTCAACAGGCGAAGAATTGTGGACAATCGCTTTGATATTAAAAGAGCAGGGCTTCACACCTAAAGACTATCGATTGCTCGGCACAGATATAAGTGGTGTCGTGGTAGAGCAAGCTGAAAGAGCGCTTTATAGTCAAAAGGGTATGCAAGCGCCTCCATACAATGAGCAAACGAAAGATTTTTTCAAAATGCGCCGGGATTTAAATCCGCCCCAACTTGAAGTGCATTCTCAGTACCGAGAGTCGACGAAATTTAAAAAAATGAATTTAATAGATCTACAATTGCCGCAAAATTTGAAATTTGATTTTATCTTTTTAAGGAATGTTTTGATTTATTTTGATGTTTTATCGACCCAAAAAGTTATTTCGTCATTGGTGAAACATTTAAAGCCTGAGTCTTATCTTATATTGGGAATGTCTGAATCATTAAGCGGAATTGACAATCAATTGAAAAACTGTGGGCACTCCATTTATCAGCTCATATAGAGTATTGAATATGAAAGAAATTTATTCAATTCAAAGCGGAGAAATGAAAATAGCCCAAGACGGCTTATTTTCAATTCTGCTTGGCAGTTGTGTCTCAGTTCTTATCTTCGATTCAGAATTGAAGATAGGTGCTGCAAATCATTTTCTTTTGCCCACACGCAAACAAAGTGAAAATAGTGCCGAGATGAATAGTTTGCATTTTGGCGATGAATCTATTTTAGAATTATTGAAGGAGCTTAAGTCAAAAGGGAGTAAACGAGATAACCTAGTTGTAAAATTAGTAGGGGGAGCGGGCGAGCCAGGTTTAGCCAATATCGAAGTCGCCGAACGCACTCTACAAAAATTTGGGCTTGAAATTAAGAGTCGATCTGTTGGTGGCCTAAAGGCGCGAAAACTTCTCTTTGATCCGACAACGGGTGAGCTTAAAGTGAAGCTTCTCGTCAAAGCAAAAACTTTTGATAAAATGTTAAGGCCTTCTCTGATTTTGATAGGCTCTTCAACTGGCGGCACCGAAGTGGTTCAAGAGATTTTGGCGAGCTTACCTGCTTTTTGCCCTCCGGTCTTGGTGGTACAGCATATGCCGAAAGATTTCATTGGCGCCTATACGGCACGTTTGAATATAGGCTCTGGAATAACAGTCAAAGAAGCTGTTCACCGAGAAAAACTAAACCGAGGACAGGCCTATATTGCAAGTGGCGGTAAACATATGGCTTGTGAATACCGGGACGGAGATTACTATATCGAATTGAGTGATGAGCCGCCAATCAATCAATTCAAGCCCTCGGTTGATTTTCTTTTTCACTCGGTAAGTTCCTTCGAGAGCTCTTCTCGGGTACTCGCAATCTTGCTAAGTGGAATGGGGAGCGATGGCGCCCGCGGCTTATATGCACTCAAAAATAAAGGCGCCTATACCATAGGCCAGAGTGAAGAAACTTGTTTGATCTATGGAATGCCGCGCGCTGCATTTGAGATAGGTGCGACTAGTTTAATGGCATCCCCGCAAGAAATCATTGATTTCATTTCGAGTTCGCTGGCAAACTTTAAAGTTGCATGAACAAAAAAATCAAATCTGGTAGCCGTTTCCAAAACTTAGTCTTTTTGAAAATCTTTGTTATTGGCCTATGCTTATGTGCCGGCGAACAAAGTACTAGGGCAAATTCGTTAGATCTGCAGCAGACATCAAATGTCTGTAAAGAAGATTATAAAGTCATAGGTAATACGACGCAGATTCAAATGGGAAATTTCGATGCAGACTCTTGTTTCATAAGTATTGATCCCTTTAATAACTTAGATATGATTTATCGAAGTTATATTTTGGTTACTGATTCAACTCTGATGATTTTCAATTCTTATGGCAATGGCCCCCTTTCAACTTCTACCGGTGCGCGCGAACTTCTGTTTTTCCCAAGAAGACAGAGTCTCAACTATCAAATCGATGGCCAAAACCTAAATATCGAAATGAACGGCATGAATTTAGTAATGAATACGGCCAATACTCAATTTCTAAAAATGGATGGCGTTGAATTTGAAGAAGCCCCGAAAGTAAGTCGAGACAATCAAGGTGGGATCAAAATCTTATCAACCAACAGACTCTATCTCGATTTGGGTTTTAAGCTAGGTAGCGCTCCACGAGCCGAACAAAATCGTAAAGTGCAATTTCACGACGCACACGATTGGACCTGCGAACTTACAAATAATGAAATCTTTGATTATAGTAAGGACGCCCAAAACCCAATATTTAAATTCGCCAGCGATTCTGATCTAAGCCAATTTTTAAAAGTGCGCTGCCCCCAACTGACAATTTTTTAAATGTTCTGTAGGTGTTAGATTAAGATAACTTCAGAGGCAGGCATTCAGGTTTCCGATAACGGCAACCGAAACCGAAAAGCGGCCAACCGCTGCTGCTGCCGTGAAAACTGATTTGATCTCTACCCCAACGAATGCAAAATAAATTATCTTTGCAGCTTTCTTCGACATAATTTTGAACATATTCTGAATTGAAAAACTTCTGCACTATAAAGAGATTTTCATTTTGATAATCTCTCACGAAAGTTTTTGAAACTGACAAAAGTCTCATCACCCAAGCTATTTTTATACAATCCTTTCATTTGTTAAGCTGCTGATAAAAGGGATGAATTGCTTATTTCACAATGAGATTTGGTAGGCCGGTAAGGGACTTAGCTGAACTTTGTATAAAGCCCGACCAAGGTCTATTCTAATCCTTGTTAACGGCAATATCTTAGGATTTTTCATGTAAGCTCGCCTTTTGAATTTGCCAAGAGAGAATGTTTTTTAAAAAAGGATGAGCTTATGAAGTATTCAAATCTCAAGACGAGTATGTATTTTAAACTTGTGCCGACGCTTTCACTGATGGTTTTGCTCAGTTCATGCGGTGCTGGTTCGGGAAGCTCATCAGATGATAAAGCAGCAGTACTTTCGCAATCATCTGTATTGAGTTCATCAGCAGTTGTGACACCAGCAGCAGCTCCAACTCCAATGCCGTCAGGACAACTTCTTTGTCCGGATGGAACTCCTCCTTTATTAGATAATCCAGTTCCATGTCCAACTCCGATACCAACACCTACTCCGGTACCAACGCCAATGCCGACACCAGTTCCGACACCAGTTCCAACTCCAGTACCAACACCAATGCCGACACCAGTTCCAACTCCGGTGCCAACACCAATGCCGACACCAGTTCCAACTCCGGTGCCAACACCAATGCCGACACCAGTTCCAACTCC
>JAYUEN010000520.1:0-2984 GCA_043739185.1 Bdellovibrionales bacterium | reverse complement strand
GAATTCGCTCGATGAAAACTCTGGTAGTCAGTTGGTAGCAATTTGGTAGCAAAGTTTTGAAATGCTCTGAAATGGTTTGAAATACTTCAGCTTTGATTGTGTCGCTCGTTATATTGTTTCAACTACTTGATGCGACTTGATATTTCTTCTTCAACTTGATTTTTCTCTCTAGAAAATGGTCGGGGTCCTCTGTCAGCAGACGCACCAGCGCAACTAGATGATTTTATTCACTTCTCACGTCCCCACCCTGCCTGCATTTATTCAAAAGCAGTGGCTTTTTATGAAAATGGGTTTTCTTTAAGCCAAGTTTCAAGAGAGTTAAAGGTCTCCAGAGACAAGGTTCGAAAGACACTCTTGCAAGGTGGAGCGGTCCTTCGATCCGACATTCGCGGACCACAAAAGAGGGGGCTGATGGCCCGGAGCCGCGACGGTGGCGGCACGACTCCCTATGGGTTTATGTTCCATCACAACAAACTCGTAGTGAACCCAAAAGAACTCTCGGCGGTCCGCAAAATCATCAGCTTGTGGACCAAAGGTTTCAAATTCTCGGACATCGCAAGGCAAATCAATGCACTCAATATCAAGACTCGAAAGGGTACCGCATGGGATCACTCACTCGTTGGAAGGCTGATTAAAAGGTACGAAGCTTCCGACGAACTGTACCGCCGGGAGCTTAAATGAGTGCCGCTCAATTGGATATCTTGAGCCGCCGCAAATCTTTTTGTGGGCCGCTTGGCTTTAAACTCTTGGCTAAACCCAGTCTCACACAAGGGTCACGCCAAGCTTCGCTCTTGTCATGTCCCCTGTCCCGAAAGCTTCGACTGGAGCAAGAGCTTTCACTCCCTCTCTTTTCATTTTTTGCCCTCAAGCCCCTTGTGCAAGGGCAAACAAACAAAAAGTCACCCTACAAAAAAGGATTTCTCACATGAACGAAAGACAAGACCCGATCCGTCCAAAAATCAAAATATCATTTGAATTTACGGTTCCTAAGCCGAAGCTAACCTTCTTCCGTGCCGTCAGTACAATTAATGGAGGCTTTCGCATTGAAAAGCGCGGTGAGCACGCGAAAAAATTCAAGCCCGCGATGTGGTGCGGATCAGAAGATGGCCTGCTCAATTTTCGCATTGCCGTTGAAACCTACTATCAGAATCTACCAAGGAGCAAAAAATGAATTTTGAACCCATCATAAAATTTGCAACTGGAGTCGTCGTTGCTGCCGCCATTGCGGGAAACCTCGATATCCTGAATCGCTGGGTATATGTCGCCACAGCCAAACTTCTTTGGGAATCGAGAACCGCCACCTGGGGCAGTCCTCATTGGCCCGAATATCAGTTCAAATCCAATAAAACTCAAAAGAAGCCAAAGGAGGTGCGTCTATCTCAAACTAAAGATCATTCGAATTGAAAATTGATCCAAATTAACTTATAATTACAAGGAGATATAGTGACCACGAATAAAAAGAAGGTTTGTTTGTACGCAAGAGTTTCCACCGACCAACAAGCCACCGGATTGGAATCACAGGTGAGAGCACTCAAAATTTACTGTGAGCATAATGACATCGCAGAGTTTGAGATTTTCACTGACGAAAATATTTCCGGAGCAAAAGAATCACGGCCATCCCTTAACAGGCTGATGGCCGCCGTTGAAGCTGATCAAGTTTCACAAGTGGTTTGCTTTTCTTTCAGTAGATTTGCTAGAAGCACGACTCATTTATTGAAAGGCCTTCAAAAATTCAAGGACAAAGGCGTTCTGTTTGTAAGCCTCAGTGAAAAAATCGATACGGGCTCCGCCATGGGAATGGCGATTTTCACGATCCTCGGAGCAATTTCACAGTTAGAAAGAGAATTAATTGCAGAGAGAGTTCGCAATGGCCTAGCAAATGCGAGAGCAAAAGGGAAAATTCTGGGACGCAAGAAGATGCGCAACTCAGTTTTGATTCGCGAATTGTTAAAAAGTGGTTTAAGTTATCGCTCTATTTCGGTCATCGCAAAATGTTCTCATGGATCGGTCCATGCTGAAAAATTGGCTCTCCGAAAAGAGGAATTATTTAAGCAGACTCAAATTGAGTTGCCGAAAAAGCAAGAAGAAAGTCAAGAAAAGCATACTGCCATTCGCTTTCCGAACGCAGCTTAAATACTTGTCTTTTGCTTTTTCGTTTTTGTTACGGGGATTTTCGAGATGAAGAAGCAACTTAGACTTTATTTAGATACTTCAGTATTTGGTGGTTATTTTGAATCTAAGTTTTCAAAAGAATCAAAGTATGTTGTCGACGGCCTCAACAGTGGTCGCGGCATTTTAATTACGAGTGAAATCCTATTTACCGAAATAGATAAAGCTCCAGAACAAGTAAGAGAAATTCTTTATACCATTCCTGATAAAAACACTGAGTTTGTCCCTATCACTGACGATGTTGAAAAACTTCATCGTGCTTATATCTCTAAAAAAGTTGTTCCAGCAAAATCTATAAATGACGCTTTTCATGTTGCACTCGCTACAGTGAGCCGGGCTGATGCAATTATTTCTTGGAACTTTAAACACATTGTTCGTCTTGACCGCATTAAAGGATTCAATCTAGTGAACTTTGAAATGGGCTATCGCGATATTATTATATTGTCGCCTAAGGAGGTTAGTTTTTATGAGTAAAACCAATTCAATCGAAATCGATTCTATGAAATTAAAAGAAGAAGTTCAGAAAAAAACCTCTCCATATATAAAAAAGCTTCTTAAGAATAAGCAGCTCCGAGGTTCGCCAGAGATCACTGATCCCAAGCTTGCCGCCTGGGTAAAAAAAGTCATGTCTCTTTCAGAAAAAAAGCATCACAAGGCTGGCTGATCTACGAGGCTCAAGTACCCTCGGGCAGGCGGCCCTACTTAATGCAGGACTTTTGTTCAGGCAGCTTTAAATCTCGCAGACTTCAGTAGCACAAAATTAATTTTGACTATTTCTGCCAATGATCGTATTGAATCATCGCCTTTTAAATAAG
>JAYUEN010000519.1:0-2995 GCA_043739185.1 Bdellovibrionales bacterium | reverse complement strand
TGGGTTATGTCTCATCCCTTGCGGAATGGAAAATCCATCGCCAATTTAAGCTTACTTGGAGTCACCGAGTACCAAAATATATTTTTAAATCCATTTGGAGTAGACGTTCACACGAATGCGTATACCTATCCTTTTTTCTTTATTTTGTTCGGTTTAGGTTTATTATTTTATATAAAAAATAAAATTCGTTTCAATAAATTAGCATTTTCGATGCTCTTTCTTTTCATCTTATTACTTGATGTTTCTCGCGGCCCTCAAGGAATGAGTTTTGTTTTCTACTATAAATACCTTCCTTTTTTTGGCGCCTTCAATGGCCCCGCAAAGCTTGCTTGGCTAGCATTTATTCCTTTCGCTTGGTTTTCAGCCATAGGCTTTGATTGGCTTTTGCAATTTGTCGCGAAGTCAAAAGCAAATAAAAACATATTTTACATTGGAGGATTTTTCCTCACACTAGGCATAGCTCTTTTGAATAAGCCAAGTGTTGGCGCTAAATCTGCGGGTATATGGCAACCTCTTAAAGTGCTATGGCTTACTCCTCGGCAGGCTCAAACCGAGTATTTGATACTGCTACTGGTTTCTACGATTGGATTTCTTATACTACTAAGATTCCAAAAAAAGTGGATTCAAAGCCTTACTCTTATGGTCTTAAGTTGGATTTTCGCAATACATTTTGCGACCATAACGACATGGTCAGAGACCACTCCTGACAAAGCTGCACAAATGAGTTCGTCAGAGGCCTTTCCTTACGGACTTCTAGGCCCCCGAACATTAAATACAGCATCGATTAGTAATATTGGAATGACAGATCCCATAGTAGACCCTCCAATGTGGGAGCTTACTCACAATCCAAAAAACCGCCTTATTGTAGGTAGAAGTGGGATTTTTCCAGAATCTCGTTTTGTTTGGCGTCCAAATGACGGAACATCGCCAGTAAAAATCTATATCAATAGCTTCAATCCGAATTTCTTAGACCTAAATATTGAAAGTGTCTCCGCCGGAGAATTGATCTATCTCGAAAAATACGCTCAAAATTGGACTGCCAATCACGACTTTAAACTCGCCCAGCCTTTTAACGACTTTTATTCGTTTTCTCTGCCGCCAGGGCCGCAGAATATAAAAATGGAGTTTAGACCAATAAGACATATTGCGGCGGCAATCATTTCTGTCGCGGGGTTCTTTACACTCATTTCATTTATTTTATTCAGCCTCTTTCGTAAAATGAACTTAAAATATTTGGCGATCCCTAGTGCTGTCCTTTCATTCTCCTTGGGAATCGTATTTGTCGGTCTGATTATTTTAGGCTCTTTCAGTAACACCTCTCTTGATGGCAGAGACCTATTTGGATTGAATCAGAAATTTCTAAATAAAGAATCTACCTTAAAGGCGGAGCCACCTATAAACTAGTTCGACCTAGCTTTACGCTTCTGATTGCACTTGGAGGAATTTCTGGCTCAAAATAAAATTTGGCAAAACTTAAGCAAACTCCACTTTGATTGGTTTTTGCAATTCTTTTTGTCTGGTTTTAGCCTGGTTTGCATTTCACTTTTTATCTTCGGCACCTATCTCGCTACCAATTTACCAATCTATACCGATGAAGGACTTTGGAAAGTATTTGGCTCAAGGTTACTTTTAGACCGTGGCAAGCTCATCTATGGATTTCCGGAGTGTTCAGCCGGGTTTCTAAATCGCCCTCCACTCACTTGGATACCCGAAAAGCTATATGAATCTGTCATTTACTCAAATATGTCGAACCCAAGCATACATCGTTATATCGGAATAGCTGGCTGCTACTTTTTCATTTTTTTAATGATCTTCGGATTTTGGAGATGGCTTGGACAAACGAAATTAGTAAGCTCAGCAATTATTTTCAGTGTATTTTCGATAGCAACTTTCCCTCTTTTAATGACTTTAAACCGCCCCGAACAATCGGTCCTAACTTACATTTTAATTTGCTTACTACTGCCCTTTTTTATAGATAGAATTGTAAACCGGTTTCCATTTTTGAAATCCGATCTCCTGGTGACTTTCGTTTATTTTTTGATAGTCATTTTTGCATTCGCAACGCATCCGAAGGCCGAGTTTTTTATTTTATTTTTTATTTTGGCTCATTGGCTTGCACTTCGCGGATCACGAAAAACATTTTTTTCTCTTTCGTTCATTTTTGGTGTCGGATATGCGGCCTTTGAGACAGCGCATTTTTGGCAAATTAGAACTGTTTGTCCTGAATCGCCGTGGTTAACAAATGTTCTCAATGGTTTAAATCTGAAACCTGAACTGCTACTTAAAAGTCCGAAGGAATTTTTTCAAATCGGATTCTCAAATTGGGCTTCATTTAATGACTACTTCACAAATATTATGTACAAGTTAGACTACCAGAATGACTGGATTCCCGACATTCATGTCGCGCCATCATCGCTCGAAATAACTTTGAACTACTTAACCTATTTACCAACTGTTTTTGTAGTTTTTATGCTTATTAGGAATCTTTCGTTTTCACTCTTCAATCGAAATTTAGAAAAGCGTGTGCTCTATCTTACTCTCATGCTGACACTGAGCTTGGCGCTTTTAACATTCTTCCAAAGAAATCGAAATTTTTACGAGTCAGGGATCGTCCTACCTCTAATTTACCTGATTTGGTTATCTTCTCTGCTTCAATCAAGTGAGAGTCGATCTGGCAGACTCATCAAACTTAGTTATCTAGTTTTAATTGTCTGCTCTTGCGTTCAACTTTTATATTTCAGCCTCCACTTTTACGAGGCCTCAACTAAAAAATGGAATATGGACAACGAAGAATTCACTCAGTCGCAAGCGCAAATTAAAACTCTGACATATAGCACCTGTGGCTTTTCTCAAGATGGATCAATGAAGAATTTAATTGTCGACGAGACGGCTTATACGGTGTTTTGGAAAAGCTATGCCCCAATGTTTGTTCACAGCGTTTTTGGTTGGTGGGGTACAGGCGTGGACTATAAAAAACTACTTCTCGACCGCCAAG
>JAYUEN010000518.1:0-3008 GCA_043739185.1 Bdellovibrionales bacterium | reverse complement strand
TAAAAATGTTGAGAAGGATATTCTCGCCCATGCCCAAAAATATTTATCCGATGGCAATTTGGATCAAACGGATTATCTTGTTCTTTATACTTTAATGTTGAATCCGAAAAACAAAGATGCTTCTGATCTTGGCGAAAAGGTTATGACACTAAAAGCGGATTGACGGTGAGCCTCCCTTCGTGAGGGACCTCACCTTAGATAGGAAACTTTACAGAGGACGGAAGGGACATTTTATTAAGTTTGGATTTAAACTTTGGTGGACCTTTTATTTTGTTTCACTTGCTCTTAGTCCTTTGATTTCAGTTGGAATTGCTGTGCTTCTGGCTAAGCGATACCCGAATCCTATTGGTATTGAGATTGAACAGGGTGCTTTGGTTTATTTTTTTTCTGGGCTTGCTCCTGTTGTTGGAGCCATTCCTAGTATTTATCTCGCTTTGATGACTCGTAGACACTGGATCATTAAATTTTTTATGTCTTTTTTGAGTCTCGCATTTACTTATTATGCGCTTTATCTCATTGTGAAAAATATGCCTTGATGATTCGAGAGTAAATAAATGGCGCATGCAAAACCGGAACATCTCAAGGGTTTCGACATTCTCCTCGGCGAGATTCGGAAATCCACCTTACTAAAAGAAAAATCCTTTGGATGTTTTTATTTGAAAGCAAAAGGTGTTCTTCATTTTCATATTAAAGGTGAAAGGCTCTTCGCCCACGTCTATGACGGAAAAGATTGGTTCGAGATTGATTTGAAACCTGGCCTGACAGCGATTAAGCAAAAAGCTTTTTACAAGTCAATTTTGCGCGTACTTTCCACAATTCAATAAACTTTGCTTGCGGCTCTTTGGACTAGTTTAAATCAATGAATTCAGCTGAACGCATTTGATGAAAGCTCGACCTGTGAATTGCCATACTCTCGTAACCTTTTAGATAAAGAATGATATTATTATTTAAATGTTCAAAATACATCATTAACTGAGGGCGGTCTAAATTGATTACTGAAGCTCTTGCCCACAAGAGAGTTCCGCCTGCTGAATCCATCGAACCCGCTCTGGCTATCATTCGAAAAAAAGAGCCCACTTTGCTCATTTCGAAAGATATCGATTTTTGGCTAATTGGTGGCGTGAGTGTTCTTGCTTGGATTGTGTCGCAAGCTGCAGTTTTTTTTGGTAATTCGAATCCCGCATTTGAACGTCAAATTACCAGCTGGCCGTATGCCTTCTCTGTACTATCACTGATCTGCAATAATCCTCATTTTATTTTTTCTTATCGTCTCGCATATGGAAGCAGTCCGAGAAAAATAGTCTCTCATTGGTTTGCACTTATTTTTGTACCATTATTTGTGGCTGGGCTTTTGATTGCTGCATTTAATGCGAACTCCGCAACTTATCGTGCGCCTAATTGGCTTTTAGATGCCGCAGCGAAATGGCCAAATCCAATCCTAGATACCTTTGCGCACACTTCAGATTTGGGCAGTGACATTCTGAGAGCCGGCGTGTGGCTTATGTGGATTTTAGTTGGCTGGCATTATTCAAAACAAGTTTTCGGAATCATGCTCAAATATGCGAAATTTGATTCGTACCCGATTTCAAAGCTTCAAAAAAATATTCTTCGATACTGTTTGCTAGCGGTGATTCCAACAAACATTATCGGTTTATCAATTCACTCAAGGGAGTATCTAGGTTCAATACAAGACCTCTCAATGAACATGATGAATTTCCCAACATGGGCACTCACCTTTTGCTACTGGATGAACGCGTTATTCGTAGCTCTTTTTGCCACAGTTCTAATTAAAAACTATCTTGATCTAGGAAAAAAACCTTCGCTGAATTTTTTAATCCCCTTTTTAGCGTTCTACCTATGGTGGATGCCTGGCTTTTGGCCGCAACCCTATGCCCTCATGATGGTCCCATTTTTTCATTCTCTCCAATATCTCCCCTTCTCATACAAACGCCTAGAGGGAGAAATAAAAAGCTCAAGCTACTTCACCCTAGGCCTCACCTTTAACATCCTAGGAATCTTTATTGCCGGCTATATGCTCTTCGATATTTTGCCAGCTTGGATGGACCAAATCTTACATACCCGCTTCAGCTTCGGAAGCTCTTTCTTCCTAATAGCCGCGGTCATCTTCTTCAACATCCACCACTTTTTTATAGATGCGGTCATCTGGAAATCAAAACAGGATTAAAGCGTAACCAATTAAAACGGGTCCGTTCGAATGAATTGACTCGGTTTACCGAGCTGCTCCGACTTTTGCGATGATTGCGTCGAGCCAAAGATCCGGCAAATGTCTCAATGTATTTGCTATCTTTGCGTCGCGACCAACCAAATAACGTGCATGAGGAGAGTTGGATTCCATTGCGTGTTTGACAACTTTAAAAACATCTTCAGTTTCAGAAGACTGATTCGTCCCCTCGAAAAAGGTTTTAATTAAATTATCAACTAAAGGTTTATATATTTCTTGTGCGTGTTTTGGAATTTGTTCCAGTAGCTCTAGGGCGCGATCTTTTGACTTTTCCCAGATCGGTGTACGAACAACGCCAGGTTCAATCAAAGAAACCCGGATGCCAGCGGATCGAAGTTCTCGGCGAAGAGCATCGCTCATCGCTTCAACTGCGTGCTTTGAAGCCGAATAGGCACCTACTAATGGTGTCGTTACTTTGCCCGAAATTGAACCCATATTAATGATGCGCCCGCGTGTTTCTCGAAGTAGAGGAAGACAAGCTTGTGTCACACGTAATAGGCCCACAACGTTAACGTCGAGTTGATCTTGAAATGCTGGAAGCGGAAGAAACTCAAGAGGTCCCGCAACTGCGATTCCCGCATTGTTGATTAGCCCATATAAATTTTCGGATTTAAGTTGAAGAACACATTTTGAAATTGTGTCAGGCTTTTGAACATCTATCTGAATAGCTCTTAAATTTTTGATTGCCAAATCTTGTATAGATTCTTCATCTGAAGCTTTTCTGACTCCTGCAAAAACTTGATATTTGCCTTCTTCAGAAAAGCGT
>JAYUEN010000517.1:0-3021 GCA_043739185.1 Bdellovibrionales bacterium | reverse complement strand
CTTTCGGCTAGCGAAATTAGACCAGTTTGAACAGCATAAATGGTCACTCTATCAAGATTTGATCAGACGTTCGACAGATTATAGGCCAGACAATACCCCGCCTAACTTTCCGCGAAGTGCGATAAAGAATTTTCCGAAAGGACGAAAACTAGAGACTGAAAAGATTACTAATTATGACTTTCCTTCAAATGTTACGAGCTGGGCCCCCCGAGTACATAAGAAAAATTTGATTTCGCCTACAATGACCATTTCTGAAATTGAACAAGCAAATATTCTAGAGCTCTCGGACGTGGTTTTGTGGTCTTCGAACCTAAAAAAGACCCCATTTAGTGCATTCGCAAGACTGGCAATTACAAATGATTTTAATCTAGTTGCTGTGATTTTTCATGATTCAAGCAGCCCAGTTGTAACGAGCGGATCTTCATTTAACGAGCGCGTGCTTTCGGCAAAATTGCTTTCGGATCTTGGAATAGGGCCTCAATTTTACGGACTATATGATACACCTCAAGGAAAAGCTTACGTTGTGGATTTATTGCCAGGAGAGCCTTATGGTATAAAAAGTAACTATCACCCAGCTTTGCAAACCCTTGAAGATATGCTTGATATTTTTTCTAGATTATTTGAAGTGGGCATCAACTACCATTTGGATTTTCAACTTAACTTTTACAAAGACCATTTGCTTATTATCGACCCTGAAGGTTTTCATAGCGGATTGAGACTTGGGGATCCTTATAGTTGGGTAGGATCTTACGGTTGGCCTAGAATGTTAGCCGCCGAAGTGGTATTGGCAAGTCCAAAAACAGCGGTTGATTTTCTGTATTTATTGAGTAGACGCAATCCAACTATTCATGGTTATTTGATATATGTGTTGAGAGCAGATTATCAGCTTAAAACAAATCCAGGCAATCAAACTTTGCAAAAAGTTATGGAATACGTGAATCAGCACTAGATGTGGGCGCGTTTTGGAAGAGATTCATGACATCGTATTACAGATTTAAAAAATATCCCATTAGTGACTATTCTTTTCGATACGGCTCATTTCTCGTGAGTTGTTATCGTTGAAAAGAAGTCACCGCGATTTCGAGCGGTGAATTTTCGCGTTTTGTAAAGTATATTTCATTTGGTGGTAACGTCTCAAGTTCATTTAGCAAAGGTTCTGAAGCGCAAAAATCGATTTTCGAAAAAATCCGAGACCAAGAAATTTCTTAAAAACATTTAAAAGTGCAATGGGATAAATAATTTTCTATAGCGTTCGCGTTATTAAAAACAAATTTCTCTGAAGCCGAAATCGCTTTCTCGACGACATAGGTTTTGAAGCCGAGGGGCAGCTGGCCGACATGAGGAATTTATACAATTGGCACCGATTGCCGAAAGCTTTAAAGTGAAATATTTGACATCAAGCATGACGCGTGGTTATAAGGAGCAAATCAAAGACTTCGATTTGGATTTTTAACCTATAAAAATTTGTCTTAGTCTAAACGAACGGAAAGATATGAAAAAAAATGCTATCTTAATGTTTTCTTTAATAGCGGGCTTACAATCTGTTTCTATGGCTGACAATATCACGATAAAAGTAAATCCAATAATTGAAATAAATTCTTCTCCTAATTCTCAAGTTCTAAGCGGCGGCCGGATCCCAAAGCGGGCAAATCATTATTGCGTCGTCGTGATGCGCGAAAAGGAATACTATTCTGAGAGTAGTTCCCAATGGTTTGCAAATTCAACCGTCGTTTACTTGAAACCAAACCATGAATCCCGCCATGTAGTAAGTAAAAGTCCGTTCGACCATTCATTTGGATTAATTTTTGGGGCAAGAGTAGAAGCGCTGCTTGAATCAGCTCCATACACGCTCACTATAATGGACTACAATGGGCCCAAGCATGGGGTAGTAAACTTTATTACTGTGCGAGTATTAAATAATACCGAAAGTACACTGCCGACCAGTCGGCGTACGACACTTGTGCCTGTAGGTTCCGTCGTATTAGCATATCCAGCGAGCCTCTCCTGCGAAAGATAAATATTATCGTCGAATGGTCAAAGTGCAATTTGGCGACTCGAGAGCTCCTGGGCACTCTTTGAAAGGCCAATGGCATTAGGGCATTGGGAAAGCTTATGGTACTTTAGATACTCACGGATGGCGCCAAGGCTTTATGCGGGTAAGCTTTTAATTGACCACCAAGGAATCGAAGCACAAAATGAAATCGAAAAGTTCATTAAGATCAGCTCGAACGTGTAAGCATACACGAATAGTTTTGTAAACATTTGCTGTTCCAAACTTGCACAAACTGAATCCGGAGCACTCATTTTCCTCTAAAGTCTATGCTCATTGACCCCAACCGCTTTATTGGTAAAAGAATCCAATTAAATAAACACAATAGAAGAGGTATACGTGCTCAATTTAAATATTATTTGCAGCTCAGTTTTTGTTTTGATGTTATCTTTAGGCGTTCAGGCCGGCGTGGTTTGCAAAAGCTCACACCCCAATTTTAATTCTGAAGCAAGAAGTTTTTATCTGAAATTTGAGAACCTACAAAAAGCTCAAAAACTAGGTAACTGTGAAGTGAGAATTTGGACTCAAGATGTATGCGACGAGAAGACCCACGAATTTCTATATAGTGGAGTTGGCGTTACCATTGGCACAAATCCCAACAAAGCTTATCTTTTTGGCTTTGAACACTATGATGCTTTTTCATTCAGTTTTAAGGACGACGGTGAATTGATTCTCTATCGCGATGTCGAAAGTTTTGAAATGCATTCGGATCATTTCAAAACTATCTACCACGAACCCGGCCCGGGTCGTTCGAAATATGAAACCAGAATGAATTTTGATGTCATTGCAAACTCATTTACGCGATTAGAGTTCACTGGTACGGATCCGGAGCAGAATGTTTTTGAGCATTTGATTTGCGAATAGAAAGTACCTTTGTAACTGCTCAGGTTCCTACGCAAGAGTCGGCGCTTGATTGATTAGTGCTGCATGAATTGCTCCGAGAGTTGGGTGACCCTGCTTGCGGGCAGTGG
>JAYUEN010000516.1:0-3036 GCA_043739185.1 Bdellovibrionales bacterium | reverse complement strand
CCAAAATCAGAACATTTCTCTTGCTTGGGCCAGAACATTCAAAGCCAGTAATCTCAAGGCCGAGATGGGTGTTCCCAAGTGAAAAGCTCTTGATCATTGTTGCAAGCCATGAGCATGAGATTCCCTCACACCATTTGCGCTCATTTCAATAAATTTAGAGTTGTTTTTGATTTCTGCAAATTCTGTTGCATTGACATAACTCATACCACTTCGAACCCCGCCCATAAGTTCAAGAACAACATCTTTGACATGGCCCTTGACACTGATCATTCGTGATTCACCTTCAGCCGCCATACCTTCAGGCACTCCACCGCGCCAAGAAATTTGCGCGTCCTTTGACGCCATACCACGATATTGTTTTTTGCCGCCCTTGATTTCTCCTGGGGTTTCAATAGTTCCCGAAAGCATTGAGCCGAGCATGACTGAACTTGCGCCTGCCGCAAATGCTTTGAAGATATCGCCACTAAAACGAATTCCGCCGTCGGCAATGACTGGCACGCCAAATTTTTCTGCGACCTCTGCACAAAGGGCAATAGCAGTTAGTTGAGGGACGCCACATCCAGTAATGATTCGAGTTGTGCACATCGAGCCCGGACCAATTCCCACTTTGATGGCATCGGCACCAGCTTCAATCAATTCAAGTGCGGCTTCAGGGGAGGCCAGATTTCCGGCTATTACTTCGACATTTGAAAAACGCGACTTGATCCATTTCAAAGTCTCGATCATATGAACCGAGTGACCGTGGGCAATATCAATTGTGATGACATCAACGCCAAGAGCGACAAGTTTTTCAGTGCGCTCTTTGGTTTCATCGCCGACACCAACACTGGCCCCAATATGTTTTGCGCCCGAAGCTTTGATCTTTTTTACTTGATCACATTGTTGTTCGATTGACATAAAACGATGTAAAATTCCGAAGGCACCAAGTTTATCCATGGCGATACACATTTCACTTTCAGAAACTGTATCCATATTTGCACTTATGATGGGTGTTGAAATTTTAATTTTTTTCGTAAGTTGCGAGCCAAGACTTGGATCTTTTCGAGATCTCACTTCTGATTTGCAGGGGACAATTAAAACATCGTCAAAGGTTAGTCCGTGGCCGCGAAATTTAATTTGTTTATAATTGAAATTATAATCTGTATTGAGCATATTTTTATCTCCGTTGGTGTCTCGCATTTGGTCCCCTTAGGTCGTTGAGCTATAGGCCCTTTCTCTTGAAAAGCGATAAAGGGCGCAATAAAATAATTTGAAATACAAATTGAGCAAAATAGCAATAACCGCAGCTAAGAATACAGGCAAGTGATTTACGAAAATAGAGCCTTCGCCGCCGGTAATTAAATAATCAGAAACAAATACAGAAAGTGAGGTGAGCGTCAGCACAGTTGAAAGATACCAGAAATGTCTTCTTGCCATAAATTTTGAAGCCTTTAAGGCATCGACTTTGCCTTTGCGATAGTCCTCATCAAATAAAACGACAAATGGCACCCAAGAGTACTCAACAAGACGATTAAAACCCGGAAATATGAATAATATAAATCCCATCAAAACTTCACCAAAAAAACGAATTTCTTCAATTACCATTTGTTTGTAATCTAAGAGATCTTCAAGCTGCAGCTGAATTGATGAGCCGGGTTTTTGACTTCGAAAAATTCTCGCTGCCAGGAGCAAATAGGCATTATTGAGGAAAAATTCTGAGATCATACTCAAAACCAATATTAAGCCAATGAGCGCCATGCTCTGATCCGCGCCACTTTTGAATTTTCCGGAGAGAGATTCGACACTTTGATCAAGAAAGAGCTGTAGTAAAAACAAAAAGATGAGTTCTTTGGCAAAGACTTTTACAAATTGTGGAAACAAGCTAGTAGCTTCTTTCAGCGAAGCTAAACTGATTTCATAATTGGAACGACTCATATGCGTTTGAGCATATACGATTTACTTATTGTGGATAATACTTTCTGTAATGACCGGGTGCTTAATAATTAAAATATGCGAGATCTTGTTTGATTGCGAGAACTAATATTGCGTAAAGTTTCAGTAGATCCTTTGTGAGTTTTGCATGGAAGCAAAAGCCAAGGATCGAATTTTTATAAAATAACATTTGAAAGGCCTTTGTAAAATCAAGGCCATTTCAAACCACGGAGGGAAGATGTTAAAGTTATCAGCAGTTTTTATAGGCATTGTGGCATCTGCGAATATGAGCTGGTCAGCTACCAGTCCCAACAACCGCCTGACCCCAGGTAAAGTTTGTACTTCGAGTGATTCCGATTTTTCAGGTTATGATTATCCCGAACAAATCGCTCGCTGTAGCCGAAATATCGGGACCCAAGAAAAACAGCAGGTGGCGCAAGCTTATGGAGGAATTCCTCAGAGCTCATGGCCGAACTATGAATTTGATCATCTCATTCCTCTTTGTGCTGGAGGATCAAATAGTACTTTAAACCTTTGGCCTCAGCCTATTGCAGAGGCACATGAGAAGGACAAGCTTGAGAACGAAATTTGTTTGGCAATGAAGGCCGGAAAAATGTCTCAAGCCCAAGCTGTTCAAAAGGTTCGTGATTGGTTTGCAAATCATTTAGATCTTGAGGTCGAATAGAGCTCTTGCGTTTTTAATTATGCAAAATCTGAATATGAATATTTTGCTTATGAATTGTACTTCTTTTTGATAGTGCGTTCGACTGGCAGGGCGCCTAGACTCAAACCTCAAAAGAAAAGAAGTCAGTATGAAAACCAAGTTAATTTGTTCGGCTATTCTTCTTTCAGCTTTTGTTCTAACTTCAAATGCATTTGCGCAAAACTTCAGATGTGTATCAACAAATCTAGAGTATTTAAAAAATGAAAAACTGATTTTGACCGCAATTTTGACTGGGCCAAGATCAATTTCTAAAATTTTACTTCAAATGGGATCCGATCTTTCTTCTTCAGGAAATTTAGTCAACAGGCTTCTACGGTTGACTAAGGTTCCACCAAGTTTCGCATAGTTATGGGACTACTAACGCTTGCGATGCCAAGTAGTGTGCTAAACGCAGCCATGGG
>JAYUEN010000515.1:0-9191 GCA_043739185.1 Bdellovibrionales bacterium | reverse complement strand
AAAACTAAGCAGGTATATTCCGGCTACTCATATTCTAAGAATCGCCCCATGGCTTTTAAGTTCATAAAGACAAGTCCTTGCACCGAAGACTGCTTATTATCAAAGCTCCAATCCTGCTTTGTTAGGATTGAAATATAGGTTTTCGCAAGGGATTTGCCTTCTGGCGTACGCGCTGAAATTTCTAAAATCTGTCTCCCTGATTCTACAAACATAGGCGTTTGAGTATTGTAATAGGCTACTCCTATGGTCACGAAAGCTTTGCTTAGTTCTGTCCATCTGGCTTCTGACTCGCGAGGTGACAATCGAAATTTGGTGGCTTTTAACCAGCTTCGCAATTCTGGATAGTCAGTTTCAAAAGCCCAAAAGGACGTGACAACTGGCTGAGGGCCATAAATGCTACCAACAATCTGCACATTTTCAATGCCAACACCGTGGCAAACAAAGCCGTTCATATCAGAAAAGTGGGCCGGATTGTCTTGATGTAATACCCATTTTGTCATGAGCTGCGAATCTTGCCCCATACATGTAATTTGACAAAAATAATTATGAACTTCTGAATTATCCGATAGTTTTTCAAATCTGTTGGCGCCCACGTCACTCACGATACTATTGTAGTAATTGGATCCGGATTTTAATCCTGCAAGATAATTCTTCGAATCTGGATTCGAATAGCACTGTCCACTTCTTAAAGCTGGAAAGCTGGTTCCTGCATAGGCCTGAGATACTACAATAGATAGCATTATAAACGACAATAAAAATTTCATTATTCACCCCTAGTGAGCGCATACTATAATCCCAAAATTGGATTACAGAAATAGCAAGAGTGAATATTGAAAAAATGAAAAATGCGGACGAATTTTTGTCACTTGGAATTTAAAGGCCGAGCTTATCTATATATCTAAATGCGAAACACGCACTGAAGAAGTCATCAAATGCCTCTGAGCCCAGCCCGTGAGATCGTACCTGAGTATATAATTCAAATTGTCGAGATTGGTAATTTCTGCTGGAACGAGATCCATCTTACGATATATCCGGGCCTGAAACTTTGAAGTATGCACATAGACTTCATAAATATACATATTGGCGATAGACATTTGAACTGCGGCTTTTAAGATCTCTAAGCGCTTGCTCGGATTGGTATTGGATTCGATCGTCAAGGCACCAATCTCAGAAGCCCAGGCATTGGGATATTTTCTTTCGTTGTCGCCATCAGAACGATTTGTATCCATTTGAAAAGGCAATTTTTCATCTGAGCTTTTTGCAAAGGCGATGCGAGCTCCACCCAAAAAGTCACTTCCTTGCATGATACGATCAAGAGGGCCTGGTGTATTCAAAATAACAAAGGATCTTTGATTCACTTCGCGGTCGATATCATCTAGGAGTTTGGCGTTGTCGAGCTCTTTCAAAACACTGTTTTTAAAACCAAGATAGTTTTGCGCTGAAATATACTCGATCGAATCTCTTGAGATTTCACCCATATTGATAAAGCTCAAGTAACTATGATCAGGCAAAATATAAGAGAAGACTTTGACGTGTTCGGGTACGCGAAACGTCCCGCTTAAAAATTTCTCCCTTGTGGTAAACAGACTTTGGCTACACATAGCAGATCCACAAGCAGAAAGACTTGCGATATTGCGAGGAGTTGGCTTGGTGAGATGAGCTCCAATATTGATAAAACTTATGCCAAGAATAGCCTGCCACGCAAAACGAAATAAAAGTGGATATTTGTGCATTCATTTATAGAAAGCAAACTCAAGACCAAGTTTCAAAGCCTATACGAACTTTGAATTCTCAATTCTAGACATTTGCTGTCAGATTTTACAGCTATCAAATTTAATAACACCAATGAGGACTCATTCACATTGGCTTCAAATCAGTTTTAGCGGCAGCAGCGACTGTTGGCCGTTTTGCGGTACCGGTTTCGGTCATCTGCCTCTGACTCTGCACCCGCTACCGCCTACCGATTGCCCATTGCCGTCGAAGCGCAAAAGATCAACAATTTAGCTGACCCCAATCAAATGCAGGCCCTGCACCAGTATTACAGTTAAGACATAAGCTATTATATTAAAAGCAACCAATTGTCCGAGCGCAAAACGAAATCCTGATTCGCGCATGGCTACACTTGAAGTCGATAAACATTGCAAAGCAATCATAAAAAATAACATCAGCCCCAGTACCGATGCGCTTGTAAAGACAGGCTGACCCTGTTGATTTCTTGCCCCTGACATTTTTTTTAGAAGATTTTCTTGCTGCGAAGTTTTTGTGTCTTCAGTGACACCCATGACCACTGCCAAACTCGAAACAAATACCTCTCGTGCGGCGAAGGCAGTTATGAGGGATACACCAGTTCGCCAATCACCTCCCATTGGAGTGAATACTGGCTCAATTGCTTTTCCGATGTGAGCAGCATAGCTAGCACTTAAGCGCTCAACTTTATTTTCGACATCATATTTTGGAAAAGTCGTCAAAAACCACATGATCAAAGCAAAACAGAAAATCGCAGGACCAGCCTTTCTTAAATAGGAATAAGTTCTTGAAATGGCGGCATGAAAAACATTTTGAAATCTTGGCATACGATAAATGGGTAGCTCTAACATAAATAAAGATTGTCCCTGCATTTTTAAAAATCGATTGACGATGCCTGCAACCAAAACACTCACTCCTAATGACGCAAAATAAATTGCGGTCAAAGCCAATCCCGCTTTCAATGACGAGTCCTTTTGAAAAAGAAAACTAAGTAGTAAACTATAAACCGGAAGCCTTGCACTACATGACAGAAGCGGAATAATTAAAAGCGTGATCCATCTTTCGCGCTTTGAATTAATTGTACGTGCGGCCATCATGGCGGGCACGGCACACGCATAGGCGGACAAAATCGGCACAAAGCTTCTGCCATTCAAACCAATCTTTGAAAACGGCTTATCAATTAAAGTTGCCGCTCGGGCTAAATATCCAGAGTCTTCAAAAGTGATGATGCCCACAAACAAAATAAATATTTGTGGAACAAAAGTTAGGACTGAGCCGACACTGGTAAGCAATCCATCAGATAAAAAACTTGACCATAAACTATTGGGCGCGGCTGTTAACACCAGTTGACCCGCATAAGCAAAACCATCGCTTATAAAATTCATGAGCGGTTTTGCGAGCCAAAAAATGCTGGTGAAAAGCGTACCCATCACCAGAAAAAAAATTACGAGCCCAAAAAATGGGTGCAGCAGAATCTGATCTAATTTTGCCGTCTCTTTTGCGGCATCTCGAATTAGTTTTTTAGCGTCATTCTCAATCACCAATTCACTTATTTCGCTGGCTCTACGATGGGCTTTTTCGGTATCGACATCACTCCAATTTAATTTCTCGACTTTTGGCCTTTGATTCAAAATGAGTTCAGACCTAAGGACACTTAATAGTTCGCCAATTCCGCCACCTAATTTTCCGTTGATTTCGACAATTGAAATGCCGCCCAGTAATTGACTCAATTTTGCGAGATTGATGCGCTTAGCTTGCGCGCGAAAAAGATCTGTCATAGTGAGCGCTACCACAACTTTAAAGCCAGCCTGAATGAGTTGTTGAGTCACTAGCAAATGTCTTACGAGATGAGTGCTATCTACAACGGAAACTACAAGCGGGCAGGCGCCCAATGTTTTATGCTCGAAAATCGCTTGTACCGCAATCGACTCATCAGGTGATTTGGCGACCAAACTGTAGGTGCCAGGAGTATCCATAATTGGTAAAGCCTCGCCATAGCGAGCTTGCGATAGACCAATCGAATACTCAACCGTTGCTCCCGGATAGTTGACGGTCTTAAATTTTGAACCCGTCAACCAATTGAACAATGTGGTTTTGCCTGAGTTGGGTGATCCCACAAGCGCAATGGCATATTCATCGACCGTCATAAATTTTCCTTAAACAAATCGACATAAATACAATCAGCTTCAGATTTTCTCAGAGCAATTTGAGTTCCTCGAACTTCAACGATCAAGGGCTCACCAAAAATAATTTTAGTTTTAAAGAGAATTCTTTCGCCCCGAATGAAGCCGAGCTCTTGTAATCTCGAGATGATAAAGGCATCGCCCCTTAAATCTGTAATTTTATATTCGAAGCCAAATTTCTGTTCGCTAAGGGCTTTTGAACTTTGGGTCATTTAAGACATTCCAAATATTTCTTTATAGTCTCCTTGAATCCAAAGTAAAGTGAGTCACTAATCAAAGCATGGCCAATTGAAACTTCGAGAAGGCCTGGAATTGATTTTTTGAAAAATTGCAGATTTTTAAGATTGAGATCATGACCAGCATTTATTCCAAGTTGAGAGGCGCTCGCAAGTTTTGCAGTTTGAACATATTTGGCGATCACTTCTTGTTGTCGACCCGTCCCAAAATGATCGGCAAAGTCTTCGGTATAAAGCTCTACTCGGTCGCAACCTATGGATCTTAAATATTCAAAATCCTTCGCCAGCAAATTATTCTCTACAAATACACTGACTCTGGTTTGAGCCGCTTTCAGCTTCGTAAGCGCTTCTGCTAGGAGCTTTGCCTGTTTGGGGACATCAAAGCCAGCATTGCTAGTCAGTGCGTCAGGCGGATCAGGAACCAGCGTCACCTGTTCAGGCTTTACTTCGCAACACATCTCAATAAAGTCAGCCGACGGATATCCCTCAATATTAAATTCAACGCCGATTTTCTCCTTAAGAAGGAATACGTCCTCTCTACGAATATGCCGGCCATCGGGCCTAGGATGAACTGTGATCCCTTGTGCTCCAAAATTAATCAAATCAAGACTGACCTGAAGCACATTTGGCAGGTCCTTGCCTCGAGAATTTCGCAGCGTCGCGATCTTATTCACGTTCACACTTAACTTTGGTGGCTTAAGCTCTGAATCTTTCATAGCGATCAATTTCGCACAAAGATCTCTGATTGACGAGAAATTTTCTTTGCGAGATTCTATTAATAAGAGCGCGTTTAAAAAGCACCTGGACTAACTGAAAAGAGTCAAAATGGCGAATCAGAATTCAAATTTACGTCCTGTCAAAGGAACGCGCGATTTATTGCCCGCCGATACAAGGCGGTTTAGTTTTTTATACGATCACTTTAAACTCAATACTGAATTAGCCGGCTTTGGTGAAATTGCCACGCCCATTCTAGAAAATATTGAAGTCTTCACCCATAGCCTGGGCGATACCAGCGATGTCGTAACCAAACAGATGTACGCCTTTAAGGATAATAATGGCGATTCACTTGTATTAAGGCCTGAAGGTACGGCCGGAGTTGCCAGAGCTTTTATAAATGAAGGCATGGCGCAAGAGGTCCCCGTTAAACTTTCTTATTACGGCCCTATGTTTCGCTATGAGCGGCCACAAAAAGGCCGCTACCGCCAATTTTTTCAAATGGGAATTGAACTTCTAGGTGCTGCAAAATCACAGGCCGATATCGAAGTCATTGCCTGTGCCAATCAACTCTTAGCTGAAATTGGCCTGCTCTCACGAGTCAAATTGCAAATCAATTCAATTGGAGATGAAGCGAGTCGCAATGCTTACCGCGAAAATCTTTTAAAGTATCTGCGCACTCACTTTGCGGAACTTTCACTTGAGAGCCAAAATCGAATTGAAAAAAACCCCTTGAGAATTTTGGATTCAAAAGATCCAAAAGATCGAGAAATTCTAAAGGCCGCACCACTTTTTCGCGACAGCTTAAACGAAGAGTCTCGCAAATTCTTTGAAGAAATATGTACAGGCCTCAATAACTTGAAAATTGATTTCGTCATTGACGATTATTTAGTTAGAGGCTTTGATTACTATTGCCATACGGTTTTTGAATTCACCACTGAAGATCTCGGCGCCCAAAATGCGGTTCTTTCCGGAGGACGTTATGACGGCTTAATCGAAGCATTCGGTGGACCCAAAACACCTGGCGTAGGATGGGCAGCAGGAGTCGATCGCTTGGCACTCATGATTGAAGAACCTAAGATTAAAAATCGGCCGGTGGCAGTGATTCCGATGAGTGAGAATTTTGAAGCCAAGGCCTTAGAGCTTTGCATTTCACTTAGAAAATCAGGAATTGCCAGTGACTTGGCGTTTTCAGGCAATATGGGCAAGCGCATGAAGCGCGCCAATAAAGTCGGCGCTAAATTTGCTCTCATTCTCGGTGAAGAAGAAATGTCTCGCAATAAATATCTGATCAAAAATATGGATGAAGGTACCCAATCTGAAATTCCCCACCAAGATTGGCTAAATGAATTAGGTAAATTGGAGGTAAAATGACCCACGACCCTATTATCAAAGTTAAAGATGAATGGTCTAAAAATGCATTGATAACTAAAAATCGCTATCTAGAAATGTACAAAGAATCGATTGAAAAGCCAGAAAAATTTTGGGGAGAACAAGCTGCGCGACTCGATTGGATCAAGCCTTTTGAAAAGGTAAAAGACTGCACTTTTCATTCTCCGGTCAAGATATCCTGGTACCTTGGCGGTAAACTCAATGTCTCGGTCAATTGTATTGATCGTCATCTGGCAAAGCGCGCGGCTCAAACCGCAATTATTTTTGAATCCGACGATCCAAATACTGAGAGCAAAAAAATCAGCTATCAAGAGCTTTCAAATCAAGTGAATCGCCTAGCCAATGCTTTGAAAGAAATGGGCATAAAAAAGGGTGACCGAGTCACTATATATATGCCGATGATTCCGCAAGCCGCCTATGCGATGCTTGCCTGTACTCGCATCGGGGCCGTTCATTCAGTTATTTTCGGTGGATTTTCAGCTGACTCAATCGTCAGTCGCGTCGAAGATTGTGATAGTACTTATATTATTACCGCTGACGAAGGCCTTCGTGGCGGCAAATTCATTGATATGAAAAAGAATGTCGATGAAGCTTTGAAAAAAGTAAAAATTGTTAAAAAAGTTTTATGTGTCAAACATACAGGGCGCTCAGTTCCTTGGGTTGATGGCCGAGATTTCTGGTATGAGGAGCTCACTGCCAAACAAAGTGCAGAATGCAAACCTGAAATCATGGATGCCGAAGATCCGCTTTTTATTCTCTATACAAGTGGCTCGACCAATAAACCCAAAGGGGTTTTACATACTACTGGTGGCTATTTGGTTTATGCAAGCCTCACGCATCAATATGTTTTTGATTATAAGGACGGCGATATTTACTGGTGCACGGCCGACGTCGGCTGGGTAACTGGCCATAGCTATATTGTCTACGGCCCGCTTGCCAATGGAGCGACTACTTTGATGTTTGAAGGTGTCCCCAATTATCCAAATTTTTCGCGCTTTTGGGATGTGATCGACAAACACAAAGTAAATTTATTTTATACTTCTCCGACTGCGATCCGCTCGCTAATGCGTGAGGGCGAAGGCCATGTCAAAAAATCATCCCGCAAGAGCTTGAGACTTTTAGGTTCAGTTGGCGAGCCGATCAATCCTGAAGCCTGGATGTGGTATTTTGAGAATGTTGGCGATTCACGCTGCCCGATCGTCGATACTTGGTGGCAAACCGAAACCGGAGGAATTCTCATCTCTCCACTTCCGGGCGCGACCGATTTAAAACCCGGCTCGGCTACTTTGCCATTTTTTGGAGTGAAACCCCAACTCGTAGATGAAAAAGGTGTGGTTCTCGAAGGTGCCGCCAGCGGCAATCTCTGCATTATGGATTCTTGGCCAGGACAAATGCGCACGGTTTATAAAGATCATGCGAGATTTGAGCAGACTTATTTCTCAACCTATCCAGGAAAATATTTTACCGCCGACGGCTGCAGGCGAGATCAAGACGGCTACTACTGGATCACCGGACGCGTTGATGACGTTATCAATGTTTCAGGTCACCGTCTTGGCACTGCCGAAATTGAAAGTGCCTTAGTCGCCCATCACAGTGTTGCGGAAAGTGCGGTCGTTGGCTATCCACACGATCTGAAGGGGCAAGGCATCTATGCCTTTGTCACTCTTAAGCAAGGCATTGCTCCAACAGATGAACTGAAAAAAGAATTGGTTAAATTTGTACGCACTGAGATCAGTGCGATTGCAACAATCGATTTGCTGCAATGGGCACCTGGCCTACCGAAAACCCGCTCCGGAAAAATTATGCGACGAATTTTAAGGAAAATCGCCGAGAATAAACCTGGCGAGCTGGGTGATACTTCGACTTTATCAGACCCTGGCGTGGTACGTGATTTAACTGAAAACAGATTGGTAAAATAAAAGGAGTCTCATGAAATCTTGCACTACTCTTTCCTGGATTTTGATTTGTATCAGTTGCATAGCAAATGCAAATGCCAATAAGGCAACCACGCAAGAGTCCGATCCCGATCCTGACCAAAGCGCAACCTATTATGCGACCAAACCATATTTAAGTGTGACGGCTCCAAACAGAAAACCACGAAATTTTTCCCGCCAAGAATTTCTGGCTTCTCCACTTTTAAAAAAGCTCAAAGTGAAAGCCGATCCCGCTTATAAAAATCAGAGTAGAACCTATACTGTGGTCCCCGTTTCGATGCTTTTCAGCGATTTGACTTTGAAATCTGACACCACCATTGTTTTCACCTGTCTTGACGGCTTTTCAGCCCCGATTTCGACTGAGAGAATTTTAAATACCGACCCATCAAAGGCCATCGCCTATATTGCTTTTGAAATGCCGAGCGACCCCTGGCCCTTGATAAAAAATCGCAGCAATAAAAGTACAGGTCCCTACTATCTGGTTTGGGAGAATCCTGAGAAATCAAAAATAACCCAAGAAGAATGGCCCTTTCAACTATCAGGCTTTGTGGTAAAGGGAACTCTTGCTGAGCAATTCCCTCATATCATGCCTGCAGCCGGATTGGCTGAGACAGATGTTGTGATGAAGGGCTTTAAAAGCTTTACCAAGAATTGCTTTGCTTGCCACTCGCTCAATGGCGAAGGTATGGCTCATATGGGACCCGACCTCAATATACCTTATAGTCCCACTGAATATTTAAAGCCTGAGTTTCTTGAGATCTTAATTCGCAAACCAAGTAATTTACGCAGTTGGAGCGAAGCTAAAATGAGTTCGTTTTCGAAAGAAACCCTGCCCGATGATGAGCTCAAAGCGATCATTGCTTATTTGCAGTATATGGCGAAGCATAAGCCGTAATGTACCTGCTTAGTTTTGGAGGCGCGCCGCGTTTGCCTAAATTCATATGTGAAACTGTGTCTACGCGGGGCGCCTCCAAAACTAAGCAGGT
>JAYUEN010000514.1:0-3065 GCA_043739185.1 Bdellovibrionales bacterium | reverse complement strand
AGGCGCACGGCGTTCAATACGCCGCGCCTCCAAAACTAAGCAGGTACATTCCGGCTATTTCCGGTGTCTGCGCTTTGGTTTTACCGACTCAGTCTGAGATTTGATTTTATTGTAAATCACCTTGTGAACTTCTGGGTATTCTAGGCTCAGTTTTTTTCTGTATTCGGCAAGATTAAAAGATTCTGGAGGCGAAATTAATTTTGCTTTTGCATTTACCATTTGCCCAGTAGATATCAATTGGGCACTTTCAAATTTTGATCTATCAGATGCTATTCCAACTTTACCTTCAAGCACATGAATCTTTAAGTCGTCATTTTCAGCTGAATGCATAGTGAATTCAGTTCCCCGCACTCCCACCACTGCGGTTTTCGTTTCAATATAAAAATGTGGCGAAGGCTCTCCTTCTTGATGATGAATTCTGGCATGTATGAAGCCTGCTTTCAAAAATACTGTTTTTACATTTTGTTTGGACTGACTATCCAATTCGGTTTTTTTAATTTCTAATTCGCTATTTTTGCCCAAGGTCAAGAGTGAGCCGTCCGCAAAGGCAATACGTGCACTCGAATCAGTTGTCTGCACCCTATCCCCAGGCGTGAGAATTTGTCCTGATTTCACATTATTTGAAATTTGATTTCCTAATATGGCAACCTTGCTAGAGTTCGACATATTTTCAATGTAAATCGGTTGATCTTCGGCGTATGAAGCCATCGAAACCAAAATAATTACAAGATGACTAAAAATGAAAACTGAAAAATTTGAATATGAAATTTTGGCCTCCGTATTAAAAGACCATACTGACATTCAAATTTAGAAAAAACATCTTTTATTTTTTAGCGCTAGACATAAGCTGCGGACGTGATTTTGCAGCCAAACACTCACCTTCATTTTGAGGATACAGCATTTGAAGCCCAGCCTCGTTTTGTCGGCAATACAAATTGTGAGCACAAACGAAATTAATATGAAAATGTGTTGGGTGCTTTTCCCACTTATCCACCAATAGCTTTTGCATCGCAAGCCTTGAGTTATTATCATAATCCTTGCGCAAATTTGCAATCTCACAAACTTCGCGCTTGGTTGTAGAATTGATCATAATGAAATTCACTAAAGGAGAAGCGCCTACGCGTTGAAAGACTAACCATTTTTGCTCTGCCGTCATTTCATGACTAATATCCTTTGGTATTAACGAGTAATCTACATCCGCCTCAAGGCCAAATTGATGCCCTCCATGTGGTGAAAGGTGGCCACCATGCTCGAGAGAAATATCATTTATCCGAATTGGAGTTTTGAGAACCGAAAAAGTAAAGTCGGCTAGTTTTTCTAAAAATTCGACCACATAAAATGCTCCAAAAGTCTTTCTATATTTTGAATTACTTAGATTCTTAGTTGTCCGATCAAGAATAAATGTAGCTGGCTTGTCTGCGCCTGGCTCTTTCAATTCAGACCCATTTACCAAATATCCTTTGGGCCATTTTAAGACGTGAACTTGCATAGGACCTCGTAACGGAACTGATATATTCGATGGAAACTCTAAACGTGCGATGGCCGGATCAATTGGGTCTGGGACTATAGTTTGATTTTCTTTATCCGCTGAAGTGCTCCCTGATGTTTTAGGATCTGCCTCAGGTTTTGAGTCAGGCTTTGTTGTAGGCTTGGGCTTTGGAGCTTTCGGATCACTCGGAGCCTCTGGTTTTGGCTTAACTGGCTTTGCTTTAGGGTCAGGTTTTTGCTCAGGCTTAGGTGCTGGCTTTGGCGCCTCAGCCAAGTCAGGCTGAGGTTTTGGATTAACAACCGGTGCAACAGGTTCGGGATCTTCCTCTTCTTCTTGAGCAAGGTCCTGCGCCAATTTTATTTTATCAAAAAGCGAATTAATTTTATTTGGCGTATTGAGTCCTACATATCGATTGTGCGCATCAGGTATTTCAGCAACTTCTTCTTCAGAATTATCCAAATTAATTTCAAGATCTGAAGGTAAAGGTAAAGAACCCTGAGGGTCTAAATCTCCGGTTGGAGCTAGTGGCGTCGCCGGAGCATCTCCTTCTGGAGCCTTAACAGGAGCAGCGTCAGGTGCCGACTTATCTTTCTTCGATTCAGCTTTTGAATCAGTTTTAGGATCTTTATCAATATCTTTTTTGCTTCCTGTAGACTTAGGGCTTTGTGCTCCCGACTCACTTATTAAGAGACATTGTCCCTGACCACAATCTTCTACCTGCTCATCAAATAATTCAGTCTCAAAACCTGGCACCATAATATAAAGATCAATGAAAAAAGATCCGCACTGAAATCCTTTTGATTTGGCCTGCTCAATGTCAGCATTTCTTTGGTCATTACAAAACGCTGCCCCCATCACTTTTGGATCTTGAGAATCCTGCTTTGCACTCGAATCCTTTTCTTTCATTGCTCTGAGTAGTCCTCTGCCATTATAAATAGTTCCCAAGACATCAAAATCAAAAGATTTCAAATTCCTGTAACCATCAAACTCGGCCCTACCTTTAAACTGCATTTTCTGAGTCGTCTGATCAAAATTGGCAGTTGCATCTTTGATACAGAAACTATGGAGCAATAAGGTTCTAGAGCCATCTTCGCTCTTGATAATTTTGATTTCTTTTTTCGAATCACAGGCACTTTGAAAGGTCGATTGCACTGGCTTTGCAATAAAACTATTTGAATCTTTAGCAGGATTTAAAATTGGGTTTTTTGATCCAGCTTGATCACTTATTGTAGCGGAGCCAGATTGAGGACTCGCATTATTAATCGTCGATTGATCCATCGGATGACCACATGAAACCAAACATAGACCAAAAATTAAAACCAAAGACCCTATGCTGGTATTGAATACTCTAAGTATCATCAATCTTTCCGGTTGGAGGGACGTCGCTCAATCCAAGAATTAATCTTTCAAGATTTGTGCTTAAGGAATCGAGTCAGCTTATTTTGAAATATCTACTCAACTGAAATATAGGGCATTCTACGATACAATTTAAATACTTAGCGCTAGTTGAGGTCGCGCAAAAGGGTAAGGCTATGCCGAATTTGGGCACTGCCGGAATGTACCTGCTTAGTTTTGG
>JAYUEN010000513.1:0-3075 GCA_043739185.1 Bdellovibrionales bacterium | reverse complement strand
TATAAATTCAATCGCCACTTCAGTTACGCAGGCAAATCACTGCTTCTATTGAAGTTCTTTCATGATTTAAAAATTTTATTTATTAAGGTTATCCAGTTTTTTACACGTTTTTTTATTTTTAGAATTCGTAAATGAAGCTGTGCTTTTTGTTCATCACGCATCAATGAGTATACCTTTTATTCATCGCGCTTTAAAGCCTATTCATTCGTGACCATAATGATGATGGATACTGGCGAACCCTCGATATCCAAAATTACGTCCATATGGACTTTGATTGGCTTGCCATAAGTATCAATGAAAAACCTATAAATCATCTCTATTGCCTCGATATCCATTGGGCTTAATGGCGCTCGACCAGTGTGGGTATGAAAGTATTCAATCGAAACGATTGATTCATGGTGGTTAGAAACCAGAAGACTGACTTGACACAAATCTTTGATTTGAACCGTGTCTTTCTGAAACACGCCTCTTCGACGCTCTTCACGTAGCTTTTGAAAATGGCATTTTAAATTAAATTCTTCTCCGAAATGTGCCGAAAGAGTCCTAACTAACTGGTTTGTGAACTTTGCATTTGTAGTGACGGGGTATCCATTTTGAGACGTTTAACAGATGAACTCGACAGCACACTCTTAAAAGGGCGAGTATTTTTATCTAACTCCGGATTTTCTCTTATTGAAATGATGGTGGTTTGTGGATTGATGCTCGTCTCAAGCCTTGCGCTGATACAACTCACGACCAATATGAATAGGTCAAACAATGCGATTCAATATAGATCAGACGCCGATACCCTAAATGAAGAAATTAGAGCTCTACTCAGTTCTGATGTAGCTTGTGCAAATACATTTAATGGCATCCAGGCGAACGCTGCTACTAACGCTGCTATTCCAAATATTAAAGATGGAACTGCAGCACCAGGAATTGTGACTTACTCTTCGGGCTCAATTTATGGCGATCGTTCACTGGTTATAAGTAGCATGACTCTCTCAAACTTCGTTGCTGGTTCAACTGTTGACACGGCCACGTTAACACTTACATCTTTGTTTGCCCCAAACAAAGGGGCCTCAGGCCCTCAAATGCTATCGCGACATATCAATATAAGTGTTGGGTTAGATACCAGCACCGTCAATTTGATAATAAAATGTGTTGCCCTTTCGAAAATGTCAGACGGCATTTGGCGACGTAACCCACTTAATTTGGATAATATCTATTTTAGCGGCCCAGTTACTGGCGGCAATGTCGGCATTGGGACGAACGCACCTGGTGCCGCGTTAGATATCAATGGAGATCTAAGGTTTACCAAGAACGCAGATCGAACGATCTCAGTTGAGCCCCCATTGGGCGCGGGAAGTGGAAAAAATATTACGATAGTAGCTGGTCAAGGTAGCGGATTTGTTGGTACTGGTGGACGCCTTATTTTGAAAGGTGGCGATGCTGGGGCTAACACAGGTGGAGGGATTGCAATACTTGGTGGAATTGGTAATGCTGCGGGCACCGGTCCGATTAGCATAGAGCCTGGTTTTAATGGCGTTACAGGAGGAGATGTCACGATGGTTTCATTAGGAGCAGGCGCAGGCCTACCCTCTGTAGGCAGAGTCGGCATCGGTCTAGCCCCCCTTTACAAGCTAGATGTGCTGGGGGATGTGAACATCGCAGCCGCCAATGTTTTAAGATTCGGTGGCAATCAAGTTTGTACAAGCGTCGGATGTACTGCAATTTCAGATCTCAGTCTTAAAGAAAACATTCAGCCCCTTCAAAGTTCTTTAGAAAACATCTTGAAACTTCAAGGTGTTAGTTACAACTGGATAGATAAAGAAAAATATGGAAAAAACCAACAGATTGGTCTCATTGCTCAGAATCTAGAAAAAATTTATCCACAAGCTGTTGTTACCGATCAACACTCTGGACTTAAATCAGTCGCTTACGACCATTTGATTGCACCTATGATTGAAGCCTTTAAAGCTCTCAATACAAAACTCACCGAGCTTTTAAAAGCGTCTGAAAAGCAATCAAGAGAGATTGCCTCGATTCAGGTTGAAAATGCTATAAAGATAAAAGCACTTGATCAAGAAATTGCCGCAAAAACAAAAGAAATAGCTGAACTAAAGACCCGTCTAGATAAGCTTGAGAAAACCTTGGACTCAAAATAAGGTCTAAACTTTTTTCAGATTAGGACACCAAGACGCGACTCTGATGAAATATCCGGGATAGGCCTCTCCAAATGTTGATAAGATTATTTCAGTGCGAGCCGCCGAAATTGATTGAGGACCATTGACATATTCTGCGAAATCAAAAGAAACTAGAAAGTGGCGGTCAACCGAAGAGTTCGAAAATTTGTAAGGCAACTTTATTAAGTAAACAGAACAGAATGGGGGCAGACCATCAACGACCAAAATCAACCAACTGGCCGAAAAAGAATTTTATTTTTCTACAATCGACCCGTTCAAATTTGGTATGCTTTAATTTCACTACTTCTCGTATTTCATGCCGTGATTGGGTATTCCTATTTAATTTATGTAAAAGTTTCCGAAGTTATCTCCATCCCACGTACCAATGAAGTTTATGACATCCAGGCGCTCAGTGATTTAGTAATGCAAAAGCTAATTCAAACAATCGTTTGGGGCTCCCTGGCCACAATTGTAATTGTTGGTGGAACGGCGTTTATATGGGCGATGCTTCTAACCCATCGCTACGAGGGCCCATTGATTAGTATAAATCGTCACTTAAAGGAGCTCGCGAAAGGAAACTACGCCGACACCTTAAGTATTCGAAAAAGTGACGAGGTCAAGACCCTGGTCAATACAATCAGCGAACTTACCAGTGCCCTAAAAACTAAGTTTACAAGTCCAAAATAAATACATACTTCGTAAGCGCTCGCTAATACTTGCAATAACACACAAGTTTTCGCTATCGTAAAGGAGATTGTCCAGAATTCCGTTAGAGTTTGAGGAAGGGCGATTGAACATTGAGGCTAAGGCGGAGAGGCTAAGGCGGATAAAAGCCCTTTTTGCCTTAGCTCAAACCTATCTCCAGGCGCTCTGAGGCCCCAATTTAGCTAAATCCGATATCAATGTGTTA
>JAYUEN010000512.1:0-3084 GCA_043739185.1 Bdellovibrionales bacterium | reverse complement strand
TTCAAGGAGCGCAAGCGCATGCACAAACCCATACGAAATAAAAGTCAGTGTCACGGCCACTTTGGCGCTGACCGGAAACTCTTGAATAAAAATCGGTGGCGTCCAAGACTTTCTTTTTTTTAAAAAAAAATATGCAAGGAGTGCTATTCCAAACAACAAGTACACCAAAAAAAAAGCCGTCGATATGTTGGCCTGCGGAAATAACGTTTGAGAAGACACAACTTGCGCTGAGTCTTGTGCACCGAGATCTAAGCCTTGCGCAGACCCGATACTCGGCTTCAACAAATTATAAGCTGCTAAGAGATACTGAGAAAGACCCATTTTTAGCATATCTCCGTCAGTTAAAGTTAAATTCTGCTTCCAATATTAATTGACTGTCATATTCCCTGTCTTTCGATATTGGAACTTGGTATCCCAGGCCAAATGCGCTGTTCTCTTGAGCTTTAAACTTCCAAGCAAAAAGCGCATTTGCCAAAGACATATCTTTTGAGGCCTCGCCTCTGAATTCCAAAATTGGAAATATTTTCGCCGTCAATCGACTAACGAATGCGATTTCCCATTCGACCATTTTTTCCTGCGGATCATAATGAACAATGGAGTTAACTGAAACGACGGGGGCCCAAAGATAAGCGAATGAAACCCCCAATAGATGCTTATTTTGATTGTCGGTAGTAGGGCCCGTCGGAAATTCGACCTCTCCGATCAACGCAAGTCCATTTGCGCCTGAGTCCGATCTTAAGACTGCATATTGCAACATCATTTCCGTCATTTTTTTGCTACTGACTTTATCATTTCGCAGATGGAGCCCCCATCTGTCGGCGACGCCTGCTTCCACATGAAAACCATAAGTGCCAGCAACCGAACCTATGTTCCGTTCCTGCAATGACATCAACCGAAGGCTTATTTCACCTGGTTCGTCGGGCATTCCCATGTGGGCCACAAACGGATGCACAAATGCATGGTGCCCCGCGGGAGAAGCTGCGTGTTCCTGACCTGTGTCAGCTTGGGGCTCATGGGCGAGGGCTAAGGATCCTGTCAACAATGCAGCCGATGCCACCAGCACAAACTTTTTTAATCTGAGCATATTCATAACTGTCCTCCACATTTATTGCTTTTTTGTTGAATACAACTCGAATAATCATCAAAGACTTTTTTACGGCTTCGACGACTTGATCCGATTCAGTGACCAAATTCGCAGCTGCAGGTTGAATATCTTTATTAATTTGTATTGGGGAATCCGAAGTTTTTTCTTTAAACTGGTTTAAAAACTTTTCGTCGTTCAACGCCTTATTCAGCTTATTTTTAATGAGCACAACATTCTTTATTTTCCCGGACAGATCAATTCCCACACCTACAATTAATTTTTCAGGATTTATGCTCGGCGTGGAGAAAAGCGCAACCCCTACCCGCGTAGCCTTGCCGTCATTATCTTTTATTGCGAAGTAAAATGTCGGTACAGAATCCGCGTCGGCTAATTTTTTTCCTAAGTCCTTTTCAATCTGTTTGGCCTGCTCGGGAAATAGTGTCCCCTCAAGGGACGAAAATTTTTTAGAGTCGGGAAATATCCTCTGAAGCTCTTTGACCGGCAACATAGATTCCTCGACGCGACTTAACCAATCGGTGGGCTTTTGCGGAGTTGAATTAAAATCCCCGGGGTTGGACTTAGCTTTAATTTCGTCAATGTTTATTGTGCCGTCTTTATCAGAATCTCTTTTTTCGATCGATGCAAATGCTCCGGGTGTCATGCCGAACCGCTGAAAGTCTTCGCCATAAGAATTGACCTGGGATCCGCCGCCCTTGCTATGACATAAACTGCAAGAGGTTACATAACCATATTTCTTTTCCCAAAGCCGTTTTTGAGATGGCAGGGCCCAAGATTTATTACTCAAAGCTGATGCCATAATAATAACTGCAAAAAAAGAATAATAATTTATTTTTTTATTCCACATTCTTGAACCTACTTTTTCTTAAAAATTAAGCTAGATATTTTGATCGCCTTTTGTGCGGCCTTACTAACTGCGATGGATGCTTTTGGGGCCGCTTCAACCGGCTTGAAATCTTTGTTAGTCAAAAATGAATCCTTGGAAGATTTTCCTACGAACTGTTTTAAGAAATCATCCTTAGAAATTAATTGATTTTCTGAACTCTCCCAGATATCAATTTTTTTGATCTGGCCATCGTTTCCGATCGCTACCGATATTTCCATAAGTCCATTATCTCCGGGTTCATCGACAAATAAAATGGCTCCTAAATTCTGTAAGCTACCTGGTGCAGCGACTTTTGACTGCGCCAAATAAAATATCGGATTTTTCTCGTTAGACGCAATTTCTATTCCCTCAGCCTTTAAGTCAGAAATCTGATTCGGGCTCAGTGCCACTTGCTTTGATGTGAAGCTTTCGGCGGATGGCCAGGCCTGACGTAATCTGCGCTCCGGCCATTTCTTTTCATGTCCTTGAGCTAAATGGCAAAAAGTTAAAAGAAATGCAGCTACGTAGAAAAATATTTTATTGCCTGCCATCTTTATCTCCATTAAGCGTCCCTAAAAAAAAAGTTTATTAGGCCACTCTCGGTATGTTCTAAACAGATTTCAAATATAGGGTATAGCAGCAAACATGCCATAGGCTTTCCGTTGGTGATCTACTCTGAAGAGTTAGGCCACATGATTTCGGCCCAGCGGATTTAGCATGGGGCTATTGGCCTCATCAGCTCAATGAATTGACCTGTCACTTTGTGTAGACCGAAGCTCAGTATCTTATATTGAATGGGACAATAACTCTGGGACTAGGGTTTATTTTCCCCCTTAAAGACTTTGATTGCTTTCATATGCA
Source organism: Bdellovibrionales bacterium (assembly GCA_043739185.1). GTDB lineage: Bacteria > Bdellovibrionota > Bdellovibrionia > Bdellovibrionales > JAMPXM01 > JAYTQQ01. The sequence continues at coordinate 256 of JAYUEN010000512.1, read as the reverse complement.
AGGCCAACGCCTTGGCGCGGCTCTTCCTTTGCAACTGTCAGCAATTGTTTGAACGACTTAACCTCAACATTTTTAAGGAATGGTTTTTATATGTTTGCAAAATTCCACATATCTGCACTGATAGCTTTAACTCTGCCCTTGGCACTTCCGACACTTGTAATGGCACAAGGAGAAAATAATACAGTTGCTGAGTATGGTCCGTTTTGGGGGATGCACCTTTTTTGGTGGGCATTTTGGATTTTTATGATGGTGTCGA
>JAYUEN010000511.1:0-3085 GCA_043739185.1 Bdellovibrionales bacterium | reverse complement strand
TCGTAGCCGATGCTCAAAGTGGCAAGCTTATTTCGCGATTTGAGCCAGGGCGGGGTCTCGTAGCCCAGCCAAGTGTTGATAAAGAAACCGGGGATGTTTATTTCATTTCGAATGAAGCCAATCTTTACGCCATGAAATTAAAATTTGATCGTCCGGCGGAGAAATTACCCTGGCAAAATTAATTTTACCTCCCTATTGGTATTTGATTTTTTTCGTATACTTAGTTGCGTGTGCAGAAGGTCACTGCCGAAAGGTTGAAAATCTTGAAAATTCTCAAAAAATAAATCAGCCAAATTCAACAGCTCCAGCTGGATCAAATTCAGAAAACGAAAGCAAAAGAGTATTGGTATACAAAGACGATGGCAGCCTTCAGTGCTCTAAGAAAAAAGGTAAATCTCCCCAAGAAATGGCGAAAGAATTGGCCCCTGAAGTGCAGTCCTTTTCGCAATCCAAAAGATCTGATGGTCTGATGCACATTCAAGTTTGCGGTCAAAAAACGGGTCAGGTAAATGTTTTTGAAATTCTTGAGAGTGATTTAGCAAAGGCCCAAAGAAAATCCTTTAAGCTCTGGAACCTAGATTAAAAAAAGCTTAGTGAGACTGAGAAGCCAGCTTAAGGACATAATCCCGTAAATTGAGTTTTGAAGTTGCATCTTCGATGGTCGCCGACCAAATACTCTTTCAAAAATAACTTCACTAAAGCCGCCTTGTTGCTCGGCTTTGCTCAAAGACTTGCCTTTTATTTTATTTTCGATTTGCGTGAGGTAGCATACTCCCTGATTGGTTTGCCAATGCAAGATGAGAATTGGCAGCAAAATCAGATGAAACATTAAGATTTTATGACTAACAAAGACAAACCCGAATACCACAAAGCTCACAATTGAAAAATGCAGGATTGCTAAGAATTTAATTGCCACGAATTTTAATGACATCAATTTGAAACTATAATTTAGTTAGGCGCGAAAAACACCAACTTTTAAGTGAGAGTACAATGAAATACATTATTTCAGGAACCAATCGTAAAGATTCCCGCAGCTATGATTTGAGCGTCCTAATCCAAAAAATGTATTCTGAAAAAAGTGAAAAAATTGAAATCATTGATCTTAAAGATGTTGGAATCAATGAGCTCGATGAAACTCATTATGGCTCACCAAAGCCAAAAAAAATGAGCGAAACTCTAGAGAAGATCAATCGCGCCGACGGTCTGGTCTTCGTAGTGCCAGAATACAATGGCTCTTTGCCAGGGGTATTAAAATATTTCATTGATCACTGGAAGTATCCGGATTCATTTGAATTTCGTCCGGTATGTTTTGTAGGTCTGGGTGGTATGTTTGGTGGTCTACGTGCGGTCGAGCAACTGCAAATGATACTTGGCTATCGCAATGCTTTTATTTATCCAGAGAGAATCTTTATGACCAATGTTTGGAATGTCTTTAAAGATGGGAAGATCACTGACCCGGTGGTTTTAGATCTTTTAGAAAAGCAGATCCAGGGTTTTCAAAAGTTCACCCTGGCTCTGAGTTCAAATAAATTAGATGCCAATTCAGTAGTCCGAAAAAAATAAATTTAGTGGGGGAGTAAGCAGCCAGGGGTGCTGAGATCAAAACTTCTCTCGGCATTTTCGCAGCTACTAATCCAAAAGGTCTGCTGCCCGTAGGAAACGCCTTTTTCTGCGGTAATTTTGCCGTCCTTATCAATTTCACAAGGATTATTCATAGTACACTTTTCGCCGTTATCATTGCCCGTATTATTGATTCCTATGATATTGCGAGTACCTACTTCAAGAATGGGAGAGCCCGAGGTTCCACCAATGGTTTCACAACCTGGTCTTGAATAGCGAATCGAATCACTAAAGCTCCACTGATCTTCGTTTAGCTGATTTACGAAGCTTTCAATTTGGCAGGTATAACCTCGTTGCCAATAACCTGAGATAACCTCCATTGCGGTATTGAGGTCCGGATGCTTCGACGAAATAACAAGTGCGTGGCGATTTAGTTGTTTTTCAATTTGATCGTAAGTTTCTTGCAATTTGTAGAGACTAATATCGGTTTTAGTCATGGTCGAGTAAATGACTTGAATAGCAGATAGTGAACCAATTTCTTGAGCTTGGTCGTCTAAGACTGCAAAGCGACGATCACTTCCTTGTTGATAAACTACTTGCCCTGGATCAGGCATACCGCCTTCATAACAGTGTCCATTGGTCAATACCATGGCCTGGTCTGTGCCTTGAGAGTTCTCAAATCTCACTATAGAGCCAGAGCAATTATCAAGAGCCACGATGCCATCGAAATTATAATTTGAGGTAAATGTTTTTGGTAGATGCTCTAAGTTTCTTGGTCCTTTGGGTAGCGGGAAGGCAAGGGCTTGAGTGGTGATAAATAGGATTGAAGTCGCAAGCAATTTTATTTTCATTAATTCCTCCGTGAATTGGTAAGTAAAATCATGGCTTGATCAATAAATAGATGCAATCGAAAAAATGTTAAACGACTTTAAAAAGATCGATCACCAACGAATAGATTTCTTCTGAAGGAGAGGCAATAATTTGCCGATGCGCTCTTTCAATCAGCAATTTAATGTCACTTTTAAGTTCCTCAAAATGAGACCTACTCACTGCAAATACAGTTGCGAAATGAATATTTTCAGGATCATATTCTCGAATGGAGCGAGCAACTTGATCACGACGGTTGATTTGGTGAAGGTGATTAAGTGGAGACTCTTTTTTTAAAAAAATTGGATCGCCTTTAAATATCCACCGATTGTCCTTCTGATCGACTAGATTATTCTTTTCTAAAAAATGTAATACATACTTTACGCGATCCATTCCTAAGCGAAATCTATGAGCTATTTTTTCGGGTTCTTGATAGAAAGGGCTACTGGTGGCCAAGTGAATTGTAGATATATCCCAATTTGAAAAGTACTCCATTGAGATTTTCATATCGATTTCTTTTGAAGTCGGAACTCGATTTTTAAGCTCCTTATGGCCTTTAACACGGCTAATTCATTCTTTTTGTAATGCGTCGATATTTATCTAGAAAAGAAAATAGTGGACAAATCCTGCGAAATTTTCTATGCTAAATGAGTGAAAA
>JAYUEN010000510.1:0-3086 GCA_043739185.1 Bdellovibrionales bacterium | reverse complement strand
ACTGAAAAGTTTGTTTTGCCTCATCTTCTTGAATGGGAGAATGGCGAGCAGGCTCGAATCACCAGGGAGTTTTGTACAGCCGTTGGAATCACGCCAGTTAAGTTTCACGACCTTAGAGCGACCTTCATTACGAACCTTCTTTCCCGAGGAGCATCTCTAGCTCAGGTAATGTCTACAGTTGGCCATAGCCAGCTAAAGACGACCAACGGATACTTAAGGAAGGCAGGCATTGAAGTTAAAGGACTCACTGATTTGCTTGGTTACAAGTTACCTGATGAGTTGAATAAGGCCGCCTCCTCACCTTAATAAGAGGGGGCAAACCTGAAAAACGACCTAGAAAACGTATTGCTACTTCTTGCTACTCGCAGTATTCGATCAATTGAGATTTCGGGGGTTTAGAGGATTTCCTGTCGTCCCGACCAATAAAAAAGCCAACTCAAAGAGTTGGCTTTTTTATTGGTCGGGACAAGCATTTGAAATTGGGATCGAACTGTCACAGGTTTAGGGCGCCTGATCACAAATCCCAAAGAAATATTAAATATTGTGTGACTATGATGGAGTCTGCTTTTGAGCTTTGTCGGCAAGGGCTTTGCGTAGCCTATTTACCGCTACATCGTAAAATGCTTAAGATGCTTAAGTTAAGCTTTATTTTGTCTAATCCCGGCAAAAAGATTTTCTATTTTTTAAGGCATTTCCTAGAGATCTCCGACATTCTTTTTAGCATCACTCGTAATACAGGGTCCTGATAAATCCCATGAGACTCTTGATCATTTATGAGTGAAACTTGGGACGCAAGAGCGTTGAAAATAGTATTTCCCGAAGGGTCATTACGTTTTGGATCAAATATTTTATTTCGATGTTTTCTGAGGTCCGATTCAAGCACTCTTGTCAGATATGCCACGTAACTATAGGTCCTACTCAGTCTTTTCATTTCTTCAGAGTCTAGCATTTTTCTTGTAAATTCATCGTTGTATAAAAAGTAGTGTGAACTGTACTCGTTACTCATTTCCTTATTCGAAAAGACGAAATTATTTGCTTGAGATAGATACTGTAGGTTCGATAAACTATATTTTAAATCTACGGCGGCTTGTGGGTGGGGAGTTTCGGCGCTTTTATTTTTTGCCAAAAGCACTTTTGAAACGCACTGAGTTTCATTTGCACACAGAAAAATTTGTCCACTTTTGTCAGATTGCATTTTTATCGTGATTTTTTCTCCACTCCATAATGGGGTCATGTCGGCGCTAGCCAGTAGGCCTTCATCATTATCTTGACATGCCGAATTCACTCGGATGGAGTCAAAGGGGATAACTCTCGATCTCGTAGTCTCAACTTGAGCTATCGGTCCACCAGGAATTAGGATGCTGGCGCCTCGATCTCCTTCGAAATGAGGGCGGTTAGGAACCCCCGCTCTGCCACTATAAACGCGCTCTTCTTCTATCCAGCGGTGCACATTGTATGCAGGTAGCTCAAGGTCTTTGTGTATATTGTACTCCATGAGGTTTAAAACTCCATCTAGGGTAAAACCAAAGCTGGATTGAGAAATGAAGCTTACAATCACCAATAATAGTTTTTTCATTATGCGTCTCCGATTCCAATTAGAACTGCTATATTTGGGCCAATGTTAGAGTGGGGACGTGAGAGCTGAATACGCAGGAGTGAACATATTTTTTACGGTCTAAACAAATTTTGTCTAGCGTTTTCAATTGTCAGAGCAAATACATGAACAATTTCATAATTTATCATTGTGCTCTCCCAAAATTTTGCTGGTGCTCCGTGCCGTTGAATCAATTGTAGCTGAGTAGCGAGCCGTGAAAGAGTTGGGCTCAAATAGAACTTGATCAGGCCCGTCATATGGCACCTTCTCTTTATCAACGGATTGCGAAGTTTTGTTCTTAATGCTGTCTACCCCAATACTAATCTGGCGCTTGGGTTCTTTCCAACAAGAATCCAAATTCTTTGCCAAAAGATGAGCAGCAAAATCAATATCTGCCGTGTCCACTTCTCTAAAATCGGCTTTTACTGTAATTGCGAAGAACAAGATGGCGAAAAAAAATTTAAAACGATTCATGTCAGCCTCCTGCTCTAAAGAGTATGGCATACGTCTCTGTTCCGATCAACAACCTAGCTTAAAGGAAGCCCGCGAGGTCCCAACAAGATTATTTTTCTTTTCTATCCATTTGGCTTTTGAAATAAACGACTTTTCTTGCGCGTATGACACAATTCAAACTCCTTTTTGCGAATTCCAAAGAATCATTTCATTTTCACTCGACGCCTTCAACCCAATTTTCGAATTGTGCCCAATTGGAACAATATATGTATATTAAGTCACTTTTTTTCAATAATTAAATCGCCTATATATGGTGCGAACTTAAAACTTGATACGAGGAGAAATAATATGACTAAAACAATTTTTTTAAAGAGCTTTTTAACTTTGCCGCTCGCATTTGCATTTTATGGATTGCAAGCTGGGGCTTTTGCACTATGCCCGACTGGACAGGAATTTGGATGTCGCCACATACCCCCTCAAGTTAGTTTAACTTGCAGTTGCTTCCCAACAATAAATGGAGTCGGGACAACCGGGGCCGTGGCGTCTTTCGTTTCGGCGTCACAAATTGGTCATTTTAACGTGACAGGAAAAAGTTGTAGTCCCGACTTAAACAATAGTGAGATTTTTCATAGTGCCGATCAAGATTCTCAAAGAAAAGCAAATCTTATATGTCAAAAGACGCAGCCTCTTCATTTAGCAATTAGGAGTTCTCGTGCTCAATTTTCTAGCGAATTGGAGGCAAGCTCTGGGCTCGTTCGTTGTGCAGAAGTGAGTGCAATGTACAATTGTCAGTGATTGAATTCGGGCAACAGGCTTCTACGGTTGACTAAGGTTATGAAAATCTATACGGTTTGCAAATGGCTAGACCGACTTACCCCAAGACATTGTTGGAATTTGTGGCAAGATTTAACAGTGACGAGGCTTGCTTTGAGTATCTGATTTCGCATCGCTGGCCGAGTGGTTTTGTTTGTCCAAAGTGTTTTAACGAAAAGGGCTGGTGGCTCTCAAGTCACGGGCGCTTTGAATGCTCAAAATGTCA
>JAYUEN010000509.1:0-3096 GCA_043739185.1 Bdellovibrionales bacterium | reverse complement strand
AGCTAAAGTCGTATCACTCCGGAAAACATAGAGTTGAGTAGTGAAGTAACTAGGAGCCTTTACTGACTGCGGAATGACAGCGCACCATAGGTGAGCCTTATATTTTCCATTCGGAGCGTAACGCCCCATCTTTAGATGAAGTCCGTGAGACGATACATTTAATCTCCCGGCGATAGATTTCATCGACTTGGCAAATTTATCGTAAGATTCTGCAATAATCGCGCGGATTTCCTCAGGCACTTCTTTGCTATTTGCAGTAACCAGTCCTTCACGGATTCTAGATTTTACATCAGCTAATGCCTTTGATAAGTCCGTTGTCACTAAAGCTTTACTCATTGCAGTCTCCTATGCAGCTTTCTTCAAAGCAATTTCAACTTCATGCTTCCAATATTCATAAATCATCACCATCGCTAATGTATCTAGCTCACAGTATTGTAATAGCGCTTTTGAAGCTCGGTCTGACTCGATCTCGCTCATCTCAGTAAATTGCATCCGAGCATAAGCAGTCATCGCAGCCCCTCCGTCAGCGATACTTCCCTCTCCAATTAAAGAATCCATGGTCTCTAAATCTAGATCTGAAAAAATAGGAGGTAAAAGCTTATAGGGATCAATCACAAAACCTTGATCGCTCAGTTGAATCCAAGTGAAATCCTTAAAATTAATACTTTTTATTTCTCGGCCGTAAATACTTTTAGAGTATTTATTTTTTAAAAATTGGGACTCATTTAATATCGCAGGCAATACTTTTTTAATAGAATTCGACCCTTTTGTGAGTGGATGATAATAGTACTTCTTAACTAATTCACACATGTCCACCATGTTTCGCGGGCCTTCCCATTTGGTGGTCGAAGACTCGACCGATTTTGTGATCGATTCAATAAAACTAATTAATTCCAATCGGTCAGGTATGTCGTCTGTGGAATCTAGGAGTTGCTGGCGAATTTGACATAAGACCGTGTTTTCATGCGTTGCAAACCTAAAAATGGTCCCCTGATCTTGATTAAGAGCTTTCAGTAGAGTTCGAACGAAATCAAAATTCGGAAATTTACCTTTTACACGATTAATGTATTCGTCTTGATGGGTAAAGGTCCCATCTTTTTCCATTTTGTGATGTGAGAACTGAAAAGCCATTTGTTCATACGGGTGGCGGCCTTTGTTAAAAGGAATGGCGACCATGGTTGTTTCAAAATCAATAAAATGTAACGGGTAGGTAAAACTGTTCATTTCCCTCGACAAACCTTCAAAATCTAGAAATGGTGTCTTGTCATTTTTCTGGATTTTCTCAACCTGCAGCCACTGCCGCTCAGATGCGGATAACCCAACATCATCATTTTTTGAAGTGGGTGAAACATCCTCTTCATTTAATTGACTCACAAAGTACTTTCCGTCCGCGATGAGTTTCCCAGATTTTCTAAAATTCCAAACTTCAAACACAAACGGCTGCTCAAAATCGGCGGGCTTTAGTCCTGCCCCTTTGCTCCAGCAATTCTCAAACCCTGATTTTTTTCCTTCGAGTTTTGCTTGCGAACTAATTCTAAACTCACAAGCCTTGCACTTATTATCTAGTACAGGTGAGGCAAACGTGTGATCCCGGCAAATATCCGACAAGTAGGTCACCATCATTTCAAAACTCTTGCCATCATCAAAAGTCATATCCCATACAAGTTTAACTTCTGAGTCCACAGGAATCTTTATGAGTAACTGTTTCCCTATCGTCGCGGCGCTTGTGCCGGCCTTAATCGCGACAGTCGTTTGTCCGTTATCTTTGTTTAATAGAAAACGCTGATTAATTCCGTCTACTGTCGCCAAGGCCGATTTATCAGCAAGCATTAAAAAACTAGTCACAGTTAATTTTGGAAATGACTTTTTAAAAACATACGTCTGAAACGCAATATCAACTAAATAGGGCTCCCAAGAAGAATTTATTTTTGGCAAACCTTTTTTTAGACTATTTTTTGTATAAAAGGGATCTTCTTCCCTTGGATCAAAGCTCTTTGCTTTAACTTCAATAAGTTCAACGAAATTCCCTTTTTTCACCAAAACGTCAGCTTTGATGAATAAGTTCTCAAATTTAAAGGAAGCCTCATAGATTATGACGTTTTCATTTTTTAATAACTCTGCTGTCTCATTGGCGGCTAAATCTTTATCTCGCTCCGTGATTTCAACGCCGCCCGGGTGATAAACTTTTGCTAATTCTCCCACTTGAAAGCCGCCTTCTGCTAGTGCCATCAAAAAAGAATTTTCACTATTATTATTTCCAAAAGCCTTATCATCTTGATAAAAAAGCTTCGTAGGGCACTCATACCCAATTTTAAACCTAGATTTTGTAAGATAAATATTTCCCAAAGTAATGACCTCTTTGTGTATTAGAAATGAGCCTGTCCTGATATCGGTTTAAAACAATGATCTATTTACGGTCTAAGTGACCTGTTTCTAAGAAGTCTTAAAGCGTTAATTGACCTGGACTATCGTATAAGAGTCAAAGCTCTCGGGTTAAGAGATATCAAGTGCAATAAGAGTGACTCACTTTGGGACGTCCTCAGATGTCAATCCATTCAAGTATCGTTGATGAGTGGAGGCGGTGAGTTCATGGAAAAATTAATATTAGCAGTCGGGCTTATTTTGTTATCAAATCATGCAGGAGCCTGGGGAGATAAAACAGAATCTAAAGAACCAACTTGGATTTCAGAGTTACCCATCGTTTCAGGCTACTATTACGCCTTAGGTGTCGGCGAAGCAGAGCTTGAATCAGAGGCTAGAAAAACAGCTGATCAAGAAGCCATTGGTAAATTATTTGAAACCGTCTTTGGCATCAGGTATTCATCTAAATCTGAAACCACGTCTTCAAAATCAAGTGATTCTTTAAAAATTGATTCAAGCGCTGTGATTGATTCAGAATTTCTAGATAAAATTGAGCATACAAGCTTTTATTCTAAAAAAAGTGCTCACGGAAAAACCATGGCCTACCAACTAGTAAGAGTGAATAAAGCTGACGCTGACAGGAGAAAAAAAGCTTCAAATGATTTCTTTAAGGGCCATAAACCAGGCCACCTAAGCATTGAATCAGATCCGGCAGGTGCCGTCCTTTACATTGAT
>JAYUEN010000508.1:0-27726 GCA_043739185.1 Bdellovibrionales bacterium | reverse complement strand
CATGACTCAGGTGCTGACTTCGCCGTTTGGTGTTCTTATAAATACCTCAACTCAGGCCCTGGCGGACTTGCCGGATGTTTTGTACACGCCAGACATGCCTATGATTTTAAAGGTCCAAGACTTCATGGTTGGTGGGGCCAAAACAAAAAGACACGTTTTAAGATGGAGAAAACTTTCGACCCTATTCCTGGTGTTGAAGCTTGGCAGCTCAGCAATCCACCAATTTTTCAACTAGCCGCCATTCGCGCCTCTCTAGAATTATTTGACGAAGCCACAATGCCGGCACTTGCTGAAAAAGGCACGAAGCTCACCGCCTATCTTTCTCACTTAATTGAGGATTTAAATTTTTGCGAAATCGTAACTCCTCGTGAAGCATCTGAGCGCGGCAATTTGATGTGCATCAAAGTTAAAACTGAAGCTCGCGCTTTGAATGAAAAGCTGGTAAAAATGGGCGTGCACTGTGATTTTCGTGAACCTGATATTATACGTTTCACCCCCATTCCGCTCTACAATAGCTTTCAAGAGGTTTTCGAATTATGGGAGGTCTTAAAAGATGCCACAACAATTAAGCGGCCATAAGCCCATTCAACTCATCGGAGCTGGCCTCGTTGGCTCCCTCCTTTCAATTTATTTTGCTCGTCTTGGTTTTGACGTCGAAATTTTTGAGCGACGTGCAGATATGCGTAAAAATAAAATAGAGGGCGGCAGATCTATTAATCTTGCAATTTCAACGCGCGGTTTATCTGCGCTTGAAGAAGTTGGCCTCAAGGACGAAGTCATGAAAATTTGCATCCCTATGGGTGGCCGAAATGTTCATGCACTAGATGGCAAGACGCAATTTCAAGCTTATGGACGTGAAACCGAATGTATTTATTCAGTCTCAAGGAGCGAATTAAATAAAATCCTTATGAGTTATGCTGAAAGTAAATGTGGTGTGCGCATTCACTTTAAACATCAGCTGACCAATCTCGATTTAGAAAATGAAATTGCTCATATCTCAGCTCCAGAAAAAAACTTTGAACTCGATGCGCATTTGCTCATAGGTACCGACGGAAGTGCCTCAGTCGTTCGCGACGCCATTTTGAAGAAAACTAGCGCCCTATGCACTTCTGAAACTCTGTCCTACTCTTATAAAGAATTGGTAATTCCACCGAGTGAATCCGGTGATTTTCAAATGGCGCCCAATGGACTTCATATTTGGCCGCGAAAAAACTTTATGCTCATTGCTCTTCCAAATCAGGACCGCAGCTTCACCGCTACTTTGTTTTTGTCAGAAAAAGGCGATCCTAGTTTCGAAACGCTCAAGACGCCGTCACAGCTCAATCAATTTTTTAGAGAATATTTTAGCGATGCTCAAAAAATGTTGCCAAATCTGGATGAGGAATTCTTTGAAAACCCGACCGGACATATGGTGACCATTAAATCAGAGGCCTGGTCTTATCAAAATAAATTTTTGATCTTAGGAGATGCCGCGCACGCCATCGTGCCTTTTTTTGGTCAAGGAATGAACTGCGGCTTTGAAGACTGTAAAGTGCTCAGTGATATTTTGAAAAATCATCTCGCCAATTTAGATTGGGAAAATGTCTTTCGTGAATTTTATCAAAAACGAAAGGAAAATGTCGATGCGATTGCTGATTTGGCCCAAGATAATTTTATTGAAATGCGCGATAAAGTTGCGGATCCTAATTTTCTCTTTCAAAAATCAGTCGAACAAATTTTGATGAGGAGTTTTTCAGACACCTATTTGTCTCGTTATCAACTGGTGAGCTTTTCAAATATTGATTATGCGGCCGCAAAGAATATCGGAATTCTTGAAGATCAAATTCTAAGAGAACTTTGTCAGAATCTTGCAAAGCCAGAAGACGTTGATTTAAAAAAGGCTCAATTTTTAATTGAAACCAAATTGAAACCCAATTTACAAAAGGCTTTTGGAGCAAACAAATGGATTTAAAAATCGCCAACAGAAATGCCCTGGTATTCGGTGCCTCTACCGGGCTCGGACGTGCAATTGCTAAAAGTCTTGTCGATGAAGGCGCCAGAGTCGCCATCGCCTCAAGAAATTCTGAAAAGCTCAATTTATCTTTGAAAGAAACCGGAGCAAAAACGTCTTATCAGGTCGACCTCAATATTCCCAAAGAAGGCGCCCATGCCGTTCAAAAAGTAATTGGCGAATGGGGTGGTCTTGATATTTTAGTTATAAATACTGGCGGACCAAAACGCGGATCCTTTGATGATTTAAATTTAGCCGATTGGTCCGGGGCCTATCAATCTCTGTGGGGCAGCACCATTGAATGCATACATGCCGCTTTACCCTCAATGAAAGCGCAAAACTGGGGACGCATTTTACTAGTTACTTCATTTGCTGCTAAAGAACCCATGCCTAATTTGATTATCTCCAATTCTTATCGCGCTGGCCTCTTAGGCATGGCCAAAACTCTCAGCAATGAAGTGGCTTCATTCGGAATCACCGTGAATGCTTTACTGCCAGGTTATACTCGAACCGCTCGCGTATTAGAGCTAGGAATTCCTGAAGAGAAAGTTGCCGTCAATATCCCAGCAAAAAGATTTGGCAATCCAGAAGAATTCGCATCGCTTGCAACTTATCTCAGTAGTGAGCAAGCGGCCTATATAACCGGACAAGCCATTGCCGTTGATGGCGGCTTTATGCGTGCTTACTAAGGGCTTGTCTGAAAATAAATGCTCTTTCTTTGCGCCGTGGATTTTTCGACAAGTCGAGGCGGGAGGAGGAACGACTAGCCAGGGGCCTAATCGGACGACGACCAACGAAGACTTGTCGAAAAAGACCAAGCAAAGAAAGAGTAGTTATTTTTGGACGGACCCTAAGGGCTGGTGTCTTTAGATTTGAAAACCCATGCGTTTTTTAATTGAATCCGGAAGTTCTGGCAACTCAGATCGCGGAATAAAGAAGGTCGTTAAATTAAAAAGATCGGCAAATATGCGATGACGTTCGGTTGCTGCTTTTAAATATTTATGTCCGCTTGAGCCGCCAGTACCAATTTTCGAACCCAACATTCTTTGCGCCATGAGTGCATGCCGGTAGCGCCACATGGTTAAGCGTTCATCTAGATCAGCCAGTTGAAACAAAACTTGATAAGGCAAATGCAATACAGGTTCATCCCGATAAAGACTTACTAAAAGTGCTGCGTGCATGGCACGATATGAAAGCCTAAACTGACCATCTTCTCTTAATTTCTGAAATTCATTTTCAATAAACAAAGCTTGAAATTGTTTGGCCGCCTCATCAATATTGCTGATATTTTTACTGCGATCTTCAAGACTTAACATTGGATTGTGGCGCACGACCTCGCGGTCACGTTCAAACATTTTTTCAACACCAACCTGATAAAGTTCCCAAAATTTAAAGTTTTTATCTTCTAAAAATGGTGTCCGCGCGAGCCACTTATCAATCAAATCAAATAAAGATGGTGTCTTTTCTGCTGCGAGCATCTTATCAGCATCTGGCTTTTCAACATAACTATGATAGGGCTGAGAATTATAATTGTGTCTCATCTCAGCCTTTAAACCCAATTTTATTTCAAGCAAACGAAACTGCAAACTTTGAAAACCACTGGCCGGATAAAGTATATCGCGAAAATCTAAAAAATCTAATGGCGTCATAGTTTCAAGCACGGTCACTTGATCTATGAGCAGTCTCATAATCTCGTTGATCCGCGCCAGACGATGAACCACGGTACTCAGCAATTTTTCTTCAATTTTATTTTGTGAAAAAATTTGTAGCGTGGAGTCGATTTCAAAAAGCATCTGTTTGAACCACAACTCATAGGTTTGATGAACTGTAATAAATAAGAGTTCGTCATGCGCCGGACGACCGAGCTCGGCTGATCTCAAATTTTGTTGGCTTAACAACTCATTGATTTTGAGATAGTCGCTATAATTCGTCGGCGCATATTTCATCAGTAATCTCTTTTAGCAATATTAAAAATCAGACAAGGCAAGCAAGCCTTTTAACAAATCGCGAATATCAGTTACTTCATAAGAATTAGATTTCATTTCAAGATCAATGCAATTCACGCGCGCTGAAATTGCCCTCATCTCACTGCCTCTTTGTGAAACCGAATAATAAGTTGTGGGAGCATCCATACAGCCTCTTTGATTTGGCTGAGAAAGGCTGGTGATGTGAAGGGCATCAATTTTCTTCATAAGCTTTGCGACTACTTTAGGTGAAAGCTTAGCTAAGCTTGCAATATTTTTTTCACAAGATTGAAAAGTGACCCGACCATTGTCCTCAACACGTAATTCATGGGTGCCACAAACTTCTGGCGACATAAATCCACCGGCTACTACTACCTGAGCAATCACCCGTGCGTTTGCAGAGGCTGAAATCACCAATGTAAGGACCGTTAAAATCGAAGCTAAAGTTTTCATATTTCTCCTTTGTTAATTTCACCAAGCTGAACTCAGAATGCCTTTGGATGTCAATCTCTAGACTTAGGATGCTTCTATGCATCTAATTGATTGATTGCCCGCCCCAAATGAACGTTCCAAATGCTCGTTCCAATTGCAAAAAAGTTTTATAGGCCTTCATCAGAAATTAAATAAACCAGTACAGCCATAGCCGCAGCTCCCAAATGAAGCTCACGCGCGTTCACGGCCTCTAAGCTGTCTTTTTTTGAATGATGTACATCAAAATATCTCGCTGAATCTGGATACAATCCAAATTGAACGGCGCCCAGAACCCCAAGTGGCTCAATATCTGTCCCGCCACCACCTTTTTTAATAAAATCTGCGTGCAGCGGGGCCAAATCTTCCTTCCAGGCCTCCAATTTTCTTAGTACTTTTTCGTTTGCATTGGTTTCAAATCCACGTGGAGAGTAGCCGCCCCGGTCGGACTCAAAAGCCGCGATATATTTTTCTTTGGTTAATGCCGCCTGTTTGCCATATTCCGCGCCACCAAATCCACCAAATTCTTCAGCCATAAATAATACTGTGCGTATGGTTCGCTTTGGTTTTAAATTGAGTGCTTTTATCGCGCGTATGACTTCGATACTTTGTACTACGCCCGCCCCATCATCTTGCGCACCAGCCCCTAAATCCCAGCTGTCTAAGTGACCACCCACCACAATAATTTCATTTGGAAATTCTGAGCCGGTCAGTTCTCCTATGACATTAAAGGATTTAACTGGCTCTAAAAGCTTCGCACTCAGAACTAAATTTATTTTAATTTTTTTCGTTTTTAATAATTGAGAAAGACGGTCGGCATCGGCAGTTGCAATTGCTGCCGCCGGAATTTTTTGAATCTTGTCTTCATACTTCATGACCCCAGTGTGCGGAAACTCATCGTGATTCATAGTCATCGAACGAACCAGTACCGCAACCGCACCGAATTTGGCCGCAACTGAGGCCCCGCCAACTCGCTGTGGAACTGCTTTGCCATAAGCTTCAAAGCTATCCATCGCTGTAGGGTCCATGAAGCCATTAAAAAAAACAATTTTCCCCTTAAGGATTTCGGCTTTAGCCTCAGCATCGTCGAGACCGCTCACCTCGATCACTTCAGCTTCAATTCCCTTGGCGTCTGTACCGATGCTATTGCCAAGAGCCGCAATGTGAAGCTTGCCACTTGAGCCCGACGTGATCCGTGCCTCTTCTTTGCTGCCTCTTTCCCAATGAGGAACCAATACTTCCTGAAGCGTAACTTTATCAAAACCATAAGAATTAAATTTTTTCCTAGCCCACTCAACTGCTTGCGCAGCGCCAGGCGAACCACTAAGACGCGAACCTTTGTCGGTCAGCTCCTTAAGATTGGCATAGGCCTGGCCGCTCTCCAGAATGTACCTGCTTAGTTTTGGAGGCGCAGCGCCGCAAATTAATATGGGAGACAGCACAACTAGCACTTTTTTGAAATTTCTCATAATTTAGAGACTAAATGAAAATTAGCGTAATGGTCAAACCCAACTCACGAAAAGAATCGGTCGAAGAAAAGGACGGAGTATTTTTGGTGCGCGTGAATGCTCCACCAACTGAAGGCCGCGCCAATGAGCGAGTTATCGAACTCTTGGCAAAACATTTTCACAAATCTAAATCTTCTTTTGAATTGATTTCTGGTCAGCGTGGCAAAAAGAAAATCTTCAAGATGGAGTAAATGAAGGAGGGGTTGCCGCCTTCAAAGCGACAACCCCGAGGTTTCGACGACTTCAATTAAAAGTCCGGGTCGAAATCTTTGATGGATAAAAATTCTTATTTACACTCCCAAATTCCGTAGTCGGCTCCAAAAACATCTTTGACGCCTTTGTTTTCTAAGAAGGTGCAAATTCCTGAATTGCCTGCAATCACCGCCCAAGTATCTTGCATCCCGCGCCCGTTGTCGCTTAGATAGCCATCATCAAGAGTCATTTTGAATTTTGCTGAACGATCAAGTTGAAAGTGCGAAGCTCCGACCACTTTAAAGGCACGATTTGAATTGCACGGGCGACCAAGGATTTCAACATTGCCCGCTTGCACTTTGCTTAAATCCTGATTTTTGAAATCAAGAATATAGGCATAACCCTGGGCATTGCAAAAGGCGTAGCGCGCACTCTGCCAAGAGGATGTGCGGACTCCTGCAATACTATTGGGATCCTCATTTGGAGCCGGACTGGCTGCAGGCGGAGTTGGTTGACTTGCGCCATCTTTTGTCATCGGACGAGTCTTATCAATACTACCAAAGCCAACCATGAATCCACTAATATATAGTGAATTGTTTTCGAGCAAAATTTCTTCTGCGGTGATCTCAGTAATTCCTTGTCCCAAATCAAAGTGATAATCAACGACATAGCCCCCGTAGCTCGTCTTATCTGAATAGCGAAATACCCCTTTCAATTCTGACTTTTTTAACAGATGAGTACATTCTTTGTCGGCAAACTCACTATCGCTTCGTACAATATTTTGCCCCTGAAAGACCGCCTTGAATTGGCGGTGTTTTGAACCAAAATCCTGAAAGCAATTGCTTGTCCAAGCACCCTCAATATTTGGTCCTACGACTTTATTATCGAAGGCCTCCTTTGGAAGTACACTCGGAGCATCGCTGCTCGAATGAACTGAGCATGCGCTCATGAGCAATGTTGACAAAGCGGCTACTGCAAATAGATTTCTTGTTGTCATAAAAACCTCCCTTATGACTTGTTGTTGTGAAATCTATTTAATAGGTAGAATTACATTATTTATATTATCTATTTGTTGAATTCAGCTCATTTAGTTATACTATTTATATAATGTCAAAAACGCCGTTTAATCTCTATTCATTTTCTAATTACAAAGTTTTGCTAAAAGAACGATTGAGTTCATTGCGAAAGGAAAAGCCAGCCTTAAGTTGGAGGAGCATCGCTGAAAAAATAAATATTCAAGCGACCTATCTCTCAAAATCCCTCAATGATGACAGGACTCATTTGTCAGAAGACGATCTGTTTCGAATTTGCGAATGGCTCGATCTAACGACCTCTGATATTGAATTTGTTCTGCTTTTACGAGCTGCCAATACAACACAGGATCGAAATCGCAAAGAATTTTTACTGAATAAGCTTCAAGATTTAAAAAAGAAACGCATCATAAGTGCCGATTTTGTTGATGCCCAAGTACAAACACTCAATCACGATATGAATTATTTGCTCGATCCAATTACTGTGTTGATTCACATTGCTCTGTTTATTCCGAAGTACAAGAAAGACCCCTTGCAGCTATGTTCACAATTGGGAATCACGCAGGCTAAATTAAAAAAGTCCCTTCAGGCCCTCAGCAACTGCGATTTTATCATTCTCGGAAAAAAACAATTTGAAGTTGTAAGCGTCTATAGCAAGTCGCCTCATTTTGGCCGCGAACATCCTTTGACTCGCACGCACCAGACAGGCTTGAAATCAACGTTGATGTCGCGACTCAATCAAACTGCCGAGGAAGCGAAAGAGAGTTTTGTCGTCACATTTACCATGGATGATAAAGGTTTTAATGCGTCAAAAGAAGCCTTCGCCGACTTTATTAAGAAAATTCAGGGCATTTCGAAGTCCTCTCGACACGAGAAGCTGTATCAATTGAATTTTGATTTACTCGAATGGTTTTAAATGTAGGATAAAAAATCAGATAATTAAATTTTACAGGGGGTAAAAATGAAGCTCTTAATATGCGTTGCTATTTTTCTTTCGACACAAATCAGCTTTGCTGGAGTCGACACAAAGTCACTTTCAGTAGAGATGAGTGCTATGACTCGCACCATGGATCTTTTGTTTGCTCGCCAAGAAATGAAGGAGTCCCTTTCAAATAATCTTATTCACCAGGCATTACGTCAGCCCGAATTTAATTCTGTTGACCCTGAGGTAAGACGCAAAGTCGATCTATTAACCAGAAATCAAAATTTAGATGTTTGCCAAACGAGCTACAGTGAAACGCGCTCTACCAACGGCGAAACTGTCGATGCAAAAGTCGAATACAAAGGATTCGAATGTCCATTTGTAATTTCGGCAACTAGCCATATCTCAATGACCAGTGCCGGCGCCGACGGCGAAATCAAACTTCAGGTCGAAATTGTTTCTCCAAAACTTAAATCTGAAATTGATATGACTAAATTTACCATGCCGATGAAAATCAAAGTCATTGCCGGACCTGCACCAAAAGGCATGGCCGTAAAAATGACAATGGCAATCGGTGGCAGTATTGTATCCCAAAAATTAGGCGCCATAGAATATAGCGGAGAATTTGTGACTGAAATGATTTTCGGTCAAGGACTTGAAATGAATGTGGTCAGCACCGAAATTTTTAATGGCGCGGGCGGGCAAACAAAATTTCTTCAAAGTCTTCAGGCCAAGGACAATGCCAATCAAGAAAATTATTTTGTAAATGATAAAGCTGTTACTAAAGAAATTTTCGAGCAGCTTCATTCAGCCATTGCTCTTCCCGGATTAGATGACAAAAATTCCCCACTCGAGAAAAGCCAGACTTGCGAGCTGAAAACTTACGACTCAGCGATTTACAATCTCGATATGGTCAGAGCTGCAATCAAGGAGAAGAAAATTGATAGTTTTAAAATGTCCGAAAGCTCTCTCTCATTCCCCCTAACCCAGACTGGCAAAACGCAGTACCCACTTAGCTTATCAGGCCAAAATCTCAGTCTTGAGTTGGCTGTAACTGCCGAGGCAGCTCGCTTTAATTTTCAACAGAAAACAAAGTCCGGAACACCACCCAAAATGCTTGGGCGGGTTACTGCAGTTCTGGGCGAAAACTTAGAGCTCACAAAGCTTATTTTAGACCGAGTCGTTAGAATCAGCTGTAGCAATTGATGATTGCATTACTTATTTTAATTAGGTTTTTCGATCTAGGCATTGCCTATAGCCAAGCAATGCCTTTAATTGATCCTGCCAATCAAGCTGTTCATTTAAGAGAATTCTTTCAGGATAAAACCAAATCACCATTTGTTTGTGGTATTCCTGTGAAATTTAAGCAAAAGCTCATGCGCTGTGATTTCAAATGTGAAAAAAATCCCTGCGAACAACGTTGTGAAGCCAGCAAGATCGATTTCTTCGAAATGCAGGCAGAAAATTGTTCGACCGATAAAGTTGATATTTTTTCGAGCCTATCCTGGCAGACCAGCGTTTCGCAAAAGTCTTCTCCGCAATTTGGTCAAACCTGGATTGAAGAGTTTCTGGCCGCTGCGGATTTCTTTATCGTTCCCTCAGGAAACTTCGAAATCGTATTCGTGATGCCTCCTCACTTAGAAACGCTTGTTAATGAATACGGTGAGGAAAGAAATATTGAAAGTTCAACAATAATTTTGGACTACAAGCAAAGTCCGAAATCACCTGCAATTCAATTCGAACTAGAACTTGACATAAACGAAAGAGGTCTTGATCAATTGCTCTACTTTGGGATGAGCAATCGGGAAGAATTTTTTATTAAGAAATGGGGACTCTTGCGATGACGAAAACCAAATCTATTCTTTTTTTAATCCTTTTACTTGGACTTTCTCAATTCACGCTTGCGGGTGAAACTGGCGGCTGGAGTTCTTCCGGCGGCGAATCTCTTATTTATGCGCGCAATCCTTGGTTTGTTAAAAATACCACCAAGGTTGAATATTGTATTTTAATAGAAGCTCCCAGTTTTTCGGCCTCAAAGGCACAAATTGAATCTTCAATTGAACAAGCATTTAAGTATTGGAAGCAAGAATTCGAAACCAACAATGAATTTAAAGCTGGGCCAGCGGGCTATGCCAAAATTGCGACCCAGGACTTTAAATATCTCAGCTCTTGCTCTCAAGACACCCCCCTAGTTTTTAAATTTGGAATCAAATCTTTAGACGCTGATGAAGTAAAATATCTAGACAATCCGAAGAAATTCATTGGCGTGACGATTCGAAAAAATTACTCGCTAGAGCAAATGCAGGGAAGCGGAAGCATTTACATAAGTGCTGACAAAGGACAAGATGCCTATGCCAATAATGGTCAGCTTATTAACGAAGCTTGGCGAAGTCCTATTCTTTTGCAATATGCAATCATTCATGAACTCGGGCATTTTTTTGGAATACCTCATATAGGTTCAGGAATTATGTCTGAAGTTTTTATGTCCGTCCTTCTCAATAAAAAAATGACTCGTGACTTTGAAGAATCAGCTCAATTGAGTTTTTTAAATCCTCAGAAGAATTTCGAAGTTTGTCGTTCGAATAACTTCTTCAATCCCGATTTTTTCGGAATTGCCAAAGGCTCAGCCTGTTTGAAGTTTGAAATAATATCGGGTCAAAACCTGAAATGGAATGTCTCAAGCAAATCCGATTCAGATCAAGCTTATGAGTTGATCGGAACAGCACAAGTGAATTCTCTCGACCAATCACCCTATTCGTTAAAGCCGGCAGTCATTGTTCAACTACCTGACGAACAAAAAGTATTTTCAGCCCTTGAAACTATCATTGGTCCTTTTTTAGTTGGAGCCACCTTTTCAGATATCTCTTACAATGGCAGCTATCGTCCCATTAATGGAGTGCGAGCATTTCCGATTCAAATGAGTTTATCTGCGGAGAAAATAAGTTTTGTGGGCAGCATTCAAAACCAACAGATGACCCTTCTAAATTACTCGCCTCTTAGTTTTATGAAAGTGATCTTACCCTAGATATGATTAAGAATTTCAATACCGTTGCCTTTCTTTTTGTCTGGGAGGAACTAGCAGATCACTTTGATATCCGCAGACTAGATATAAAGGCCATGTTCGGCTGCCATGCGATTTATTTGGATAGCAAAATTATTTGTATCTTGCGAAAGCGCGATGATCCGAAAAACATTCGAGACAATGGCCTTTGGATGGTCTTGTCTGGTGATCATTTTGATAGTTTAAAGAAAGAATTTAAGAGCCTTCGCCCCATAGAGCTCTTTCAAGATTATACCAAGAAAGGCTTTAGTACCTGGTTTAATTTACCAGAGGATGAACTTGATTTTGAAGAGTCTGCATTTGAGTTTTGCAATCTGATTAAGCGAAATGATCCCCGTCTCGGAAAGCTTCCAAAATCGAGGCTGAGCTCGAGCGCTAAAAATTCTAAGAAAAAACCACCCCTTAAAAAAACCTTAAAAAAGTCTAGCAAGAAAAAATCTAAATAGCTTTATAGGATGCAATTTCATCTGATTCATATATTTTAAAATTTGAGCCTTTCGCTTGCGCGGACTGAAACATCGCCGCTGCAACTTTAGCTGCCTCGATGGGACGGTATTTTTTAAGGGCTCCAACTAAAAATGGATTTATAAAAACCGAAATGGCCTCACCAATTTTCTCTCCCCTTCGCACTTCAGATCTTTGGCCAATAAGTAGAGAAGGGCGAAAAATAAAAAGCCGTGCTAGTTTGCAACTGATAATTGCTTTCTCCATCTCTCCCTTTGTGCGATTGTAAAAAACGCTCGAATCCTTATTCGCACCGAGAGCGCTGACAACTCCGAAATATTTTGCATTTGTTTTTTTTGCCAGGCTTGCGAAATCTATTACGGACGTAAAATCAATACTGCGAAATTTTTCTTGCGAGCCGGCTTTTTTGATGGTGCTACCAATTGTACAAAAAAAATCGTCCGCACTCAATTTTTGAGTAGACAGTTGTTCAAGCTCAATTTTAATCCATTCACACTTTGAATTCTCAATCTCTGGTTTATGGCGAGAGAGTACAAAAATCTTCTCGTATTCTTCTGTAGCGACAAGACGTTTTAATAATAAACCTCCGATGAGGCCGGTGGCTCCCAATATTGCCGCAGTTTTCATATTCGTATTATTCCTTCAAATTGAATTTCAAAGTTGCCATCAAGTTCACTGCTTAGTCATTGAAAACGTAAAAGGAATTGTGCCTTTGTAGCTTGAGCACACTGAACTCGCTTGGGAATCAGATTCACGAGTTGTCATGACGCCCGCATTGATACCTGTAACCGATACAGTCACCAGATTGGTATTCACTCCAACAGAACCACAAGCTGATGGCGGCATCATACCGTTACTTGAGCAGGAACTAGGAATACAGCTCACCGAATAGTTTGAACCTGCTGCGATGGTCATCTGAGCACCATCAAAATTATATGGCATTTGAGTCGTCTGAGAACAGCTCGTACTAGTTTCAGTTTGGGACAGGTTGCTGCCATCAAATTTGTAAACCAAAGTATTTCCGGATGGAATATAGGCAGATGTAATTCCGGTGCCATTGCAAGACACATAGGTGACCTTCCAAGTGCCAACAATATCCGTAGAAGAAATATTATTCAAATTGATCGCGGCTCCTCCCGATCCCCCGCAGCCAGAGCTAAAAATCGCGACACTAGCCAAATTCAAAAAATAGATTTTGTTTTTCATTCTTATGACCTCTTACGCTCTTAAATTTGCAAATGTGAAGCCAAATCTAAAAATGAAACAAACACACAAGTATGCAGTATTGCTTAAAGAATATGAATTTCCAAGATGAGATTTTAGTCAGCATTGTTGAAGCTTATTTCAATTTGGCATTGTTGAAGAAATCTTGTGCAAATTTTTGCTCATTCTTTTATGCTTGCTCAATTAGCAATAATACCAGTAGGCTTTTTAAGCGAACTTCCGCATTGGAGTCAGATATTGAAGTTTCTTAAAAAATTCTGCTTCTTTGTATTTGGCCTTTCAATATGTAGTTCACTTTCGCGAGGTGCTCAGGATCCTGAAGCTGTACATCGAGCAATGATCAATTTGACCCAAACCGCAAGCTCTGGAGCACTTCTGCCCTTGGTCTTTACGCCTAAGGTTTTTGATGAGTTGTGGCGAAGTTGGGATCCAAATGAAATTGCGCAAACTCGAATTGCGCTCAAAACCCAACTTGAAAAACGCAAGGCGGTTTTTGAACATTATGGTCTTTTAGAAAATCCTAAAAATTCATTGTTGCCCTTGGGCTTTGTGACTCGAAACGGATTACTTGCAATGAACTGCCTGGCCTGTCATGCAGGCCAGATTCAAGGACAAATAATTATAGGATTACCAAATCGCAATATTGATTTGAAAAGTCTTTTGCATGATCTTGCGAAAATGCATCCTATCCCGGGAATGTTTTTTAATCAGCTGGCGCTAAATTTTGGACCCGAGCGAGGAATGGTGGTTTCTCCAGGCATTGAGTCCATGGCCCTTAATTTGCGAGATGCCAATATGAACCTGCAGATGAGTCCTAATAATCTGGGTAGCTTTGAAAAATCAGTGGTCAATGTGCCCCCCTGGTGGAATCTCCCTTTGAAGACTCATATTTTTGCCGACGCCGTTTTGCCAGTGACCCCAAGAATTTTCGTTCCAAATATGACAAGTGCTATGGACATAGGAATTTTTTTTAAAGCCGCTGAGCCAAGTGTAAGCGATGCCTTCGCCCTTGCAAGATCGACTCAGCCCCCAAAATTTCCTGGCCCGATTGATTTAGGCTTGGCCGAAAAAGGTAAGTTGGTTTTCAATGTGAGTTGTGCCAAATGCCACGGCCACTATAGTTTAGACGGAAAAATTTTAGATTATCCAAATAAAATTATTCGCATGGATCGGATTCAAACGGATCCGCAACGAGCTTTACCTGAAGGTTACGCAAAATTACTAAACTTTATGAACCAAAGCTGGATAGGTGAGGACTTCAAAACGCCGATGCTCGCTCCTACTGGTTATTTGGCTCCTCCCTTAATAGGAATTTGGTCAACCGCCCCGTATCTTCACAATGGATCCGTCCCCACTCTTTGGGCCATGCTCAATTCAGAAAAGCGCCCCAAGTATTGGAAGGTTTCGCCCCGTCTATACGATTACAATTTGCAAGAAGTCGGTCTGATCTATAGTGAAGTTCAAGATATGGCAGTAAAAGACCGTAATAGTAATACTGAAAAGAGCCGTTACTATGACACTCGAAAAGAAGGACGCGGATCTTTTGGACATACATTTCCGGATGCACTCTCTCAAGATGAAAAGCTTCAAGTTCTTGAGTTTTTAAAAGTACTCTAATTGCCCTAGAGGTCCTGAAACTTATCGAAAATAATTACTTCGTGGTAAAAGCATCGGGTCGATTATTAGCAGCGGCAAATATTCAGCCCTTGGCCACCATCGGTGTTTGAAAATGTTGAAGCGCGCTCATTTGTTCATTTGGCCACTATTTGCATCAAAGCCGTAAAGTCGATTGGTATTCTCAGCACCCAGTATTAAATATATTTATATTTATTCTCGGGCAAAAATAGCACATCTTTTCATTATGCAGTCTGCGCATATTAAATTTGTAGCTTTCGCCTAACATTTTATTTTTTCAGCGTGGTACAGATAGCGCCAAGTAAAAAACTTTAACCAAACTCTCAAGGAGTAAAAAATGAAAGCATTTATCGTTTTAATGGCCGCATTAGTTGTAGGAAACAATTTCGCAAAGGCTGATGGCTTTGTTTGCGCTGATCAAAGCAAAACTTATGGCATCAAATTATATGACCACGTACACGCCAATCTTGGCACACGCACTCCTGCGGTAATGGTTATTACCAACGGAAGCCTTGATCAAGGTAGTAAAACCCTTGCCACATTTACAGCTGCTGATGGTGGCCTGCTTCTCAGCGGAGCTGATTATGTTGCCAACTTAAATTTCTCTTCTGCGCACACCGAACTATTTGCTGGCGTTCAATTGAATAAGATTCATCGCCTCATTTTGAATGTAAAACATTATTTCAATGTTCCACTTGCTGAAGGCCAAGTTGTTTCCGCAAAATTGATGGTTGTTGAGACCGCTAAAATTACTTATCTTGATCTCAGTTGCCAAAGATATTTGAAGAACTAATTTTTATATATTAAGTATTATTTTTAAAAAGCCTCTTGCCAGAGGCCTTTTTCATTTCAAAAATTCTAAATAATCAATTCGATGTTTACTTTGGTTTTCAAATATCCAAATTATTTTTCAATAAATTTTTAAAGCTAGGTTCATTTAAAATAATTTTTCGCCGTTATGCGCCATTTAAAATTGCAAAAGTTTTCCCGCATTGTTGTATTTTAATCACCAACAAAAATATCACACCTTATTTTCATTAATATTTTCATATGTTTGTGCGCTTTGACATAGGACCTATTTTGCACATTTTGCCTCTATCAACATATGATATTAAACAGCAACCTAGCTCTGAGTTAGATTTTGCGTGTCTTGTTAGTATAGAAAAAGGACATAAATAGTCCTCAGTAAAGGCGAGACTCCCAGAAAAGGGAGAGTATAATAGAAAGTGAAATCTTCATGGTTTCCGGAGACTAAAATGGATAATGTCATAAAACAAGATTCTCCAAATTCTATTTCAACGACAGAAAATGATTTTTTATTTAAGAGCTGGCTTAATCAACTGCCAGTTGGTTCTTTTCTTACCGACAAATCTGGCATGCTCATCTATTCTAATAAACCCTTTCTCAATTTGTTGGGGGCACCAAAAACCGATACACTAATAACAGACATTTTATTCAATGCTATTCATCCCCAAGATCTAATATCGGCCAAAGAGACGTGGCAGATACTCATGAATCAGCACCTGCCAATTAGATTGGAATTTCGAAAAGCATCCAACACCGCGTCTTACAAATGGCTCCGTTTAGAAGCCAATGTATTTAAGAATGCGAACGATGAACACTCAGGATTTTCAGGTACGCTTGTTGATATATCAGATAGAAAGCAAACTGAAATTGAACTTCAACTCAGTGAGAATCGGCTTCGTTCGATAATTGAAGCTGAACCTGAATGTGTAAAGGTTGTAGATGCTGAGGGTAAATTGTTAGAGATGAATTCCGCTGGTCTTGCTATGCTTGAAGTAGATAGTCTCGAGGAAGCTAAGTCTATGTCACTCTTTGATTTTATTCTTCCAGAATACCGCCTTGCCTTTCAGTCTCTTCACAAAAGAGTCATGTCTGGCGAAAATGGCATATTAGAATTTGAAGTTTTAGGCAAAAAGGGCACGCAACTATGGCTTGAAACTCACGCCACCCCACTACGAAATGAAATGGCCGAGATCGACAAACTTTTAGGGATTACCCGCAATATTACCGAGCGGAAACAGGCTGAAGTGAAAATGCATGATGCTTTAGCATTGGCACAAAAGACAGCTCAAACGAGATCACATTTTTTAGATGTGGCGTCTCACGAATTGCGCACTCCGATTACCGGCTTATCTCTCTTATTGCAGATGACAAAGAAAAATCTCGCGCTTGGCAAGCCCGTCGAAGAAGGGACTCTTATGAGACTTCGAACGCAAGTCGACCACATCTCGAATTTAGTCACAGACCTATTAGATGTATCTCGGCTTGAACGCGGAAACGTAATTTTGAGAACTGAAGAGCTAGAATTATCAAAATTAATTGAAACCTGCCTTGAAGAGTTTAGACTCCTTCAGCCCGAAAGAATTATTAGCTTTTCAGCTTCTGAATCTTCTACGCTCATAAAAGCAGACCCCCTTAGAATTTATCAAGTCCTTTCAAATCTTTTGAACAATGCAATTCGATATACGCCCATCAATACATCAATCGAAATTAGGGTTGATTCCTTTTCTCAAACAGTAAGAGTTTCAGTACGCGATCACGGTAGCGGCATTGCCCTTAATCAGGTGGCCGAATTATTTGAACCCTTCAAGCGGGGCTCAAATGAATTTGTAAGTAACTCGCCAGGACTCGGTTTGGGTTTATTTATCAGTCGTGAAATTTTGTCTTTGCACGGAGGGAAAATAGAATTGATTAATAATTTGGGTGGCGGATGTACTTTTTATTTCGAACTTCCAAAACTGAACTAATTGAACTTTTTATGCGAGTGTCTTTTTCTTTTCAAAATCCCTAGCTATATTGATGCAATAATCGCTCATCCCTATTGGGTTTATTCTTATAAACGCAGTGGAAGCTGCTCGTCTTTTATCAATGCCAACAATATTGGATCCATTAAGACCTATTGAGAATCCGAGTCTAAGCCCACAGATCCGAGATCGTCCGCAGGGGTTTGAGGAAGGACAACTATAGATTGATCGAAAAAGCCTTTTTGAATTTGCGAAATGAAAGCATAAAAGTTTACAGCCTCGTCAAATTATTCAAAGACGAACATGAAAGAATTTATTTAGATTCCATTCATCCCAACCCCAGGGGACTCAAACTCATGAATGAAAGAATGCTCTATATCCTTGAGCGGGATTGGCAGCTCGAAAAACACAGACCCAAATAAGTTTTCAATATCAATCGCTTGATGTGTTGAATTACGAAATGTTGGCAGTCACTTTGGTTTCACTTCATATTGGTTCAATATTATCCTAGCCAAATTAAAATGTTGAATTAAATGTATTCTCTCGGATTCGATTTGTTGCAATTCAAATTTTTGGTTTTCGGAGTCTATCACAATCCACACGCTCTGTTCCTGCAATATTTTTTCGACCAAGCTTTGCTTACCATCTGCATATTGAATTTGAATTGTTTCAGTTGCCGCCAGTTTTTGAACATAGAATCCGGGAGTCCTGCCACCAAAATTATTTGGATAAATGATAATTTTTTGCGGCCCCTTTTCAAATGAGCTCACTTTTTGTATTGTCGCCCGCCATTCTTCTTTTTGAAAAAATTTATAGTAATGCTTTATATTTGAAAAGCTATTGAATGCAATAAACGAGAAGATAGCTAAAAAAACAAAAGGAAATTTCTGTATGAAAAATTTGAAGGGGATTAAGACCAGCAGCGGAATCCCCATGGCAGCGGAGCTCAAATATCGATAAACTAGTATAGGGTGCCAAATCTCTCCGATTATCATTGGTAAATAAAAGGAAATTAGAATCCAAAAAACAATAAGAAGCGCTGGTGATCTAAGGAGACTTGAAAGTGAGCTCAAAAAGTTTCTGTTCTTGAAGGCTAATAAGCTAAAATAAATTAAGCTAGCAACGAACAAGAGAAAATAAATATAGAGTGCCGAAGAATGAAAACGACCAAGACTCGTCAAGAGGAATTTAGAAAATAGAGGTTCCTTTAACTGTTCGATCCAAGATATTCGGCCGTAAGCTTCACGGCTATGGACTAAATAGTAAAGGTACCAAGGAATAGCAGGCGATGTTGCTGTCAAAACCTCAAGGTACCAGGTTTTCAAAAATTTTTTAGAAGCTTGAAAGTCAAAATCCTCATTTTTGCTACTGTACAATAGAAACAAAATATAGAGACATTGTGCAAATATTAAAAACAATCCGTAAGCATGAACCCAGGGAATTATCACAGTTAGCGTTAAAAATATCCGTCTTGAAAGTTTCGTGGGCCATTTCATTTTAGAAGGAAAGTGGAGTATCGACAATAAACACAGAGAACCTAGTACCGCATAGCTGCGGGCTTCTTGTCCAAATCTAATGAAAAAATCAGAACCAAAGAGCATCATCGTGGCCAAGAATCCAACTCTTCTGGATACGAATTTTGTACCAATTAAATAGAGAGTACCTGCGCTGAAAGCACTTGCAATTGCAGAAGGCAATCGTAATACAAATTCAGAGTTACCAAATGTAGTAATAAACATATGAATTAAAACGCAATAAAGAGGTGGATTCGGATCGCCAGAAGAAAATTCAAACTTTAACAGATCTAATAGTTTATATCCTGATACTACGGCGGTGAATCCTTCGTCTGTCCATAAACTGAGATGATCAAGATGATAAAGACAAAGCGCCGCAGCGAAAAAGGTGAGAAACCAAAAAATCAACCAGTCCAAATTTTTAGATTGAGCGGCTGCATGAACTGTACTCAAAGTATTTAGCTTCAAGGAACTCCTTTGGTTTTGCAGTATTTGGTATTGAAAATATTTTGGGTCCCGCTAAATTCTTAGATGTTGAAAGATTCAAGCAGTCAGTTATGACTCTGTTCAAATAGTTTGTTTATTGGTAGGCCGGATTCTGGAACCTGCAATGATGGGCCTGACCACGATTTCATTGAGCTTTTTCAAAATTCTAAGCATCGCATTTTCTCTATTGCAGCCCCACTTTATGCCGAAGGCCACTCCTTAAACGAAATTTCCGCGATGACCGGAATTCCTTTTATCACTCTAAACGACGAGCTCAAGAAGAACAAGGTGCAACTGCGGCCAAACAAAAGCGTCAGTCCGTCGCTTGTCTTCCGGCAGAAATTTAAAAGCTCAATGCCACCGCCTTATGGATTTACCTACAGGGGCGGCCAGCTAGAAAAGGATGCGCGGGAGTATCCAACTTTAATAGTATTTCATCGTCAGTGGCAACTTCCTGTCTGACTGTCTAGACAAAATATCAACACTAACGAGTAGCTTTAGCTTTTCTCAAAGTCTGAAAATCAGTCGAATTTGGATCTGTAACTCCTATTGTCGTCAATTCTTTTGGGGTGCTGTTATTAAATTGAAAATACATTCCATTGTCATAAACAAACTGGATGGGTGTATCTACTAAGATTTTAATCGCTCCCATTTTTGCCTTAACAACAGACTGAGAATCTCGAATTTTAATCGCATTTTCAGTTGCCCCCCTTAAAGGATTCATTTACTTGAATCGCTTTAACAACTCCTAAAGCCCCCGGAGGCATCACGACCACCAAAAGCTCTCCCCCGAGAGGGCCAAAATACAAATTTTCACCAACTGCATTTTTATTACTTTTGCGAGGAGGCCCCAAAAGAGAAATGAGCTTCTCATATTTTAGATTCATAACAATATTGCCAAGACCTGTTTGAGAATTAAATTGCGAGTTCATGAGTTGTAAAAAATCCCCGCCAGAAACTCTCTCGGGCTTTTGATTTGTTTGAGCCTCATTGTAACAATTCGCTTCAAAACTTTGCACGACAAGGTAATGTTCAGCCACTTTCTGGGGACTTTGCTTTTTCAGCCAATCATTATATTTCGCCATTAGTTTAAATGAGGTCATAACTTCAGCGAAGTCAGCCCCAAAGGCATTGAACTTCCTTTCGTAAACGCAGTGACACCATTTCAAAACATCTACATGCTCAGGCTCGCCTTTGACCGGAGTTTGAATCATACTGGCATTTTTTTGCGAGATCAAAAGCTGAGCGTTGCTAGCATTGACCGATTCGATAAGAGTTCTGAGACCTTTGTCATTTGCGGTGTTAAACTCACAAGGATTATAGGCAAAAGCAGGATTTATACAGCTCAGAATCGCCAGTAAAGATGAAATCAAGTAATTTTTCATTTCACAGTGTTAACACGATTTTTGTATTTATCTAAAGATTTTATTGCAAATTGCGTTTTTGTTAATCTGTCTTTGATTCTATAATAGAAACAATTATTTCAAAATCATTCTACTATGGGGCATACGATTGTACACATTGAGTTCCGCTACGGAGCTCTTTTCGTAGAATATTCACGCCTAATTTCTGATCCATAGGACTGCCTTCAATCTGTTGGTCTTTTTTTTAAGTTAGCCCTATAAATATGAAGCCTTTTCAAAGCTTTTGATAGGTGATTACTTTTTAGTTTTCGGCCAATTATTTGGTGAAGCGAAATATTTTTGAAATCTCATTCAGAGAAAAAAGTGGAACCATTGCTATGTCAATCAACTAAGCAAGAATTTGAAGTTCTACAGTCAAAGTCGTTTATCGCATCAAAATAAGACGCAATTTCAGATTCAAATAGCACATATAAAATTTCAATGAGTTGAAATTGGCGGAGCAATTGCAGTCTCTCCATCTAGACTCTAGGTTCGAGATAATAACGACGAAATGGAGTTCGGGAGATGGCTGTGATCAGGTTATTTACGTCTCAAAATTGGAAGAGCTTTTTGTTTAAATTGAAATTTAATAACAACAAAAGAAAAAATCAAGTTTCGCTATTGGTTTTGTTGATTGCGATTGGCTTTATGGCCAGCTTTCAAAACTGCTCTCAAGTGAGTTTCAGCAGTATGCCGCCTTCAGAAAGCACCGCGAGCGTGTCCAACCCAATACCAGTGGTAAATCTAGACTTGAGTTTGAGTTCAGCTTCACCAACCAATCTCAATACGATATCAGTTAAATTTTTGATAGATAATAAATCGAATGCATTGATTTCAACGAAGTGCCAAATCGATGAAGCAGAACCATTGAATTGTGCCAGCCCTTATAATGTTGTTTTAGTTGAGGGTAGCCATTCAATTAAGGTAATCGTCTTAGACAAAAATAAAACTGAACTGACAAGAAAATCAGAAAATCTTGTGGTCGACCTAACCCCTCCGTCTATTTCAGTTAACTCTAGTCCAGACGGTGGGACGAGTAATGCCTCTACCTCTATCAGTTTTAACATAACCGACACTTTGTCCGGAGTGGGAAAACTAGAGTGTATTTTAGATGGGACCAGTCAAAATTTATGTCAAAGTCCTTTAACCCTATCGGGACTGACCGGCGGTGCTCACAAGTTTCTCTTAAAAGCCACTGACAAAGCCGGAAATATGAGTTCTAAAACTTTAAATTGGAATGTGAATTTGCAAGCACCAGTGATTTCCATTACTAATCCTCCTCATGCCTGGGTAAACAGCGCTTCTCAAACCATAAACTTCAGCATTTCAGGTAGCCCGGTCGCATCAACTTTTTGTAAATTAGACAACACGAACCCGGTCTCTTGTAGCGGTACTTTTCTCGCGACAGGACTTGTAGACGGCCCTCATTCGCTTTCGATTGATGCCTTGGGTACGAATGGTATTCATGGTCAAAATCTGGTTGCTTGGAGTGTGGATACAATTTCTCCGGTATTAGTGGCCCCAATAGATCCACCACCAAGTATTAGTACCGCTGCGATCAATTCAGCTGCGCCTTTGGCCTTTAGTGCGACCGATGCAGGTTCAGCTTCGGGAACAGGATCTGGAGTTTCCAGGCTTGAATGTCAATTTGATTCTGCGAACTGGAGTGCTTGTGTTTCGCCAATTTCAATTAGTGATTTTGGCGTTGGCGTTCACAATATTAAAATAAGAGCTACAGATTTTGCCGGCAATATTTCGAACATCATTACCAAGAGCTTTGAAGTCATAGATTTTTGCGGTCAATTTCAAGTCAAAAGCAATTTGAATAGTCCTGGTTCTGCCTTTGATGGTGTGGATATGCTCTTCTTAGGATATCAAGATCCGGATGCAGTCAATAAGGCCATGCTATATAATGTTAGTAATAATACATGGAGAGATGCGGCCACTCCTCCAGCTAATTTATTTTATCCTAAAATTGTCTCCATAGCTTCAGGCAAATTTTTTGTCGTGGGTAACGGACCATCTCCTTATATTTCTTCTTCCCTTGGCGCCGCTATTTACGACAAAAATGCAAACTCGTGGACCACCGTGACCGGTGACTTACGCGGTTCACTAACGAGTTTCAACTTAGTTAAGGCGGATAGTAGAATTCTTCTTTGGGGTGGTAACAGCCCCTATAGTCTGTCGTCTGTATCGCCGGGCTGGAGTTTTGATTTGAGCAGCAATCAATGGAAAAAAATATCGACAACTGGAGCTCCCAATTCAATGAGAAATGATTTTTCTTCCCATTGGACTGGCCAAAAATTATTGATTTGGGGAGGACACGATAATCTTCGCGATTCAAGTGGCGTATCCTACTTTCCTTATGCTCTCTTTTATAACGATGGAGGGCTTTACGATCCTGTTACCGATACCTGGGAGCTTTTCAATACTCCAGCGTCGATTTCTCCACGCGCCTTTCATGCTTCGGTATGGACAGGTACGGAAATGCTTATTTGGGGAGGCTTAACTAGTTCGTCGAATTGCAATGTCGCCGGCCAAAACAATAGCTGTATAGATCAGGGAGCAGCATTTAATCCCAATACAAAAACTTGGCGAACAATAGCAGCATCGGGTTCTCTGGGGCTGTTTCAATCCTCGGCAGTTTTTAAAGATGGCGCAATGTATATTGTTGATGGTTTTTCTAAAATGGAATCGAATTCTATTCAGACTTCGACGAACGCCCTCAGGTATAATGTTAGCGATGACTCTTGGCAGATTAAAAGCATGAGGGCCCAGGCCTGCTCGTCAATGGATGCAGGAGTTACGCTGCCTGCAGTCTATTCAATTTTAAACAATAAATTTTTAAAATACGGCATTGTAAATACTGGTGGCAATTGGCGAGCCTATACCTTTGAATTTTAGAAAATTAAAATAACTTATGGTCTGATGGATCGAACAGCTTGCCAAATTGGTAGGGGGTACAGGGGTCGAACTACGTAGCGCGCTAAAAGCTGCCCAAAGGCAGGTTTTAGTGTGAGGCGTAGAACGAAGTCTCACGACAATGCCGAAGGCATGACAGTGAGACGCAGTGATGCGGCGACAGCCGCGGTGTTCGCAGTATCAAAAATCGTCAAACTAAAAAAATCCAGAAATGAAAAAATTGGTAGGGGGTACAGGGGTCGAACCTGCGACATTCACCTTGTAAGGGTGGCGCTCTACCAAGTTAGTAATTCTGATTTTTTATAGTGTTTGAGATGACGTGACAACGTATTGAGGTGGGATGTTGCGTTATTAGTATTATACAAAAAAATTCGAGAATTTCGTTCCAGGGTGGGACTAAGGTCCGCCTTATTGATGCCCTCTAAGCCGTCCAATAGCGTTGGTGGCAACCGGAGGGTGAAAATATGGATTTACTAAGCAGATTAAATAAACAAGCCGTTGAATTGTGGCAAAAGCAGGTCAGTTGCAAAAGCCAAAAGGAACGAGATCAGCTCTTGGAACAGTACAAGGCTGTGTTTAGCCAATATGTGAAGCATAAAGAGTGGCTAAAGGTGATGGGAGTTCAATAATTATCTGTAATAACCTTGGCCTGATCTTACAAAACCAAGAATTTAGCGGTGAGGGTCAGATCACAAAAAATTGATTCTTGATGGGCTAACTGGGACATCGAGTTGTTAATTACGTAGTATAACTTTGTATAACACTTGACTGATCCAACAACCCAGTAATTAATCATCAAGTTTCCAGGATGAGGGCAATATCAATTGACAAAGACAAGAGCCATCAGGATATCAGACCAAGAAGATCGCTTAATCGAAGAATTTCTGAAGAAGAATACTTTTTTTGATTTTAGCTCATTGGCGAGAACTGCCATCCGCGCATTTGTGGAAAATCCTCGTCTAACGATTACTCCAATCAAGAAAAAACCTGCTAGGAATAGAGGAGAAGCAAATATCTGATATGAAGACTCTAACAATGGCGGATTTTGCTCACAATTCACATTTGAGAAATACTTCGATTATTATCGCTTTTGCTCTGATATTAATTAACGTGGCCGAAGCAATGACTCCTACTGGGCCCGCTATTTGGGTATTAAATATTCCCGTCATAACTCTTGCTCTATTTACCCAACGCCCAAAGTTACCCATTATTTTGGCGACATTTTGCGCAATATGGATATTTTTAGACTATTACTTAATAGAGGTCGGACCGACCTCTTCGGAGGCTTTGATTCGACGAATGATCGGCACACTTACTTTTTTTATCGTTGGTTTTATCACGCGATATGCAATCTTGATAAATTTGATTGAACAGAAAACTAAGTTGGCACTGGAAAAAACGGCCTCTGATCTCGCGAAAGAGCGGCTGAAGCTTGAACGATCAAACCGAGAACTTGAACAGTTCGCAGGAGTCGCCGCACACGACTTACGATCACCGATTGCGACGATATTCTCTTGGGCAGACATGCTAAATCACTTAATTCCGCCTCCGAGAACAGCTGAACTAGATCAGGCCCTCACCATCATCAGAAATAATGCAAAAAAGGCTGGAGATCTCGTCGATGATGTCTTGGAAATCGCTCGCGTGAATGTTTCAGTTTCACATATTGGTCAGGTCGATCTAAATCAAACTTTGAGCGAAATCCTAGTGACTCTCCAGCAGGAGATCAAAGAAGCTCAGGCGAAAATTGATATTTTCTCACTACCCGCGGTTGAAGGGAACCAGACCTATCTGGCATCAATTTTTAGTAACCTGATTCGCAACGCCCTCATTTATCGGGATAAGACTCGAACGCCTGAGATTTCGATTGGATATACCGAACATATAGACACCTATGAGTTTTTCGTGAAGGATAATGGAATAGGGATTGATCCACAGTTTACAGGACGGATTTTTGAAATGTTTAAAAGATTGAATAGTGAAAAAGAGTACCCTGGCACAGGCATTGGTTTGGCGTTTTGTAAAAAAGTGGTTGAACTCAGTGGCGGGAAAATTTGGGTGGATTCGCTTCCAGGGCGAGGGAGCACGTTCCTGTTTACTTATCCTAAAGTATGGGGGGGGATAAAGCATGAGACCTGATCTTATGATTGTTGACGATGCCGACGATCAACTTCAATTGATGAAAAGTGTCTGGAGAATGATCGACCCGACTCTTCAGATTATTACTGCAGACAGCGGTGATGCGGCACTAAGGACTTTGCGAGTTCCGTCCAGCAGATCACCAAAGGTGATCCTTTTAGATTTACGGATGCCTGGGAAAAGTGGTCAGGAAGTTCTTAGCGAATTGAAGGCAGACCCATTGTTGAGGAGGATTCCAGTCTGCATTTTCTCTAATGCCGATCTTGAAAGTGAAATCTGTGATTGCTATGAGCGCGGTGCCAGCTTCTATTTCAGGAAACCTTCAGGTATGGCTGGGTTAAAGCAATTTTTGGAACATTTCCGTGGAATTTGGTTTACATTCGCGTCCCATTGCCCACGCTAGAAGCTTGTCTGCTGTGGATTTATACCCATTTCACGGTGATAAAATGGATTTGTCATTGCCCAAATTTGCCAGATTTGATGGGAGCTAAATGCTTGTTGGCACTAATCAATCTATGTTTTTAGAAATTATTGGGTTTCAAAGGGGGCTACGCAGCCCTCTTTTGTTTTATAATTCTACCACCCTCATCAAATATCGACTTTGCATTTAGACGCCTTGTCATCAAAACATTTCTCTCTAAAATCGCAAGCAACTCCGATTCACTAAAAAAGGATTTATAATCGTCGTCAGATTTGCTTCGGTTGCAGGTCTGACAAAGTGGAATTGCGTTGTTAACAAGATGGCCCTCTCTATGCTTCATCATAAAACAGCCACCCTCATTTTTACTGAAAATAAAATGGTCGATGTCCATGCCGTTTTCTTTGCTTCCACATTTTGCGCAACTGTTACCGAAGACTTCCAACAAATAAAGGTAAAATGTTTTTCTATAATAACTTTCTTTAGGATTTCCTCTTCGATAATCATCTCGATCAATAATATAGTCATCTCGATCAGTACTCGGCGTGAGTGTCGCAATCGCTTTTAGTCGCTTGTTGTGCAGCCTAGCACAAGAAATTAAATTCCATATTTTCTTAAGACCAATAAATAAAACGATTGTTGCTGCGCCTGAAATAATAAGTTTTCCATTTGTCTCATTTAATAGAATCAAGGCAAATCGATTGACAGACTTAATCACTTTGAAAAATGACGTGGAATTTATTGCAACTATACCTGCAAAAATTAAAATACTAATTGTATTTATCCGTCGTCTTTTCCTACGCATAGGCACCTACTTTTCCCCCGAGTGTATCGGAGCACTTGGATTAGGGTTAATAGATGTCGCTTCAGAGCTAGAAAAGAAGCCTTGAGATCGGCAAATTAGTACAGCTATCCATACTTAGACATTGATCTTGAATCTAAATTTCCCTCTCACGAATCATCCATTGACCATCGGTCGTCGTCACATACCACGGTACATGTAGGCGTCTTTAGCTCATCAGAGCTGCTTTTATAGACGATAATTATATGTAATGAGTGATGAAGTTAAAATAGGTCCAGTCCTAAAACATCTTATGAAAAATAAGAAAATGACGTTCAAGAAATTGAGCCATGTCTCTGGCGTACCAATTTCAACCATCAAAACATGGAGCGCTGGTGTTGAACCCAAATCATTGTCTCACGCTCGGAAGGTCGCGCGAGCTTTAGACGTTTCTGTTGAGTATCTTGTGTTTGGTGAAACCTCGGTACAGGCTCCGACCATGAATGAATTATTAACAACACAATTATTCAGTGGATGGTGCAAGGTGACGATCGAGATGCCGATTACGTCGCCAGTTTTGAAAAAGAAGGAGTAGCCATGAGGGTCATTGCATTTTCGATTTTCACTTTACAATTATCCCTTTGCTCTCTTGCATTCAGTTCTGAAGGTACGTACTGGGATGCCAGTTGTAACTCCGACAGTATTACTAAAATATTTGGCATTCCAAAAACTGACGTTTTTAATTCTGGTGGATTTCATTCGCTCGATAAAATTGATGGAACTATTGAAATGATTTCACCAACTAAAATCGAATATATCTTCTTTAAAAAGATCA
>JAYUEN010000507.1:0-3119 GCA_043739185.1 Bdellovibrionales bacterium | reverse complement strand
TAAGTATTGATCTGATCCTAAAAAAAGCCGAGCGTAAACATTCGCGAAAACTCCTGGCTTTTTATTTCATAATTGCTTGTTTTCCGATTTGGCATGATAGCGTTTTTAATGTCCACGCCCTCAAAAATCCTACTCATCATCCTCTTCCCGAACAAGTCAAAGAACTGAATCTAAATTCGCCCTTAGGGCAAGTGCAACAACTTTCAAAGACCGAAGACCGAAGACATTTTTCGGCGCAACAAATTCTCTATCCCGATTGGTCAGAAGTTTTTGAAATATTAGATATGCGACTGCTGTTTGCCCTCTATCCACTAAATTATTTTGAATTGAATCAGCATTTGTTTTCAAAATGGCTTAGTTCAGATGGCCTCTTGACCCGCTTCGTGGGTCCTACTGATCCTCAAGATATTAGTCCTGAATTACAAAGAGTCATGATCGTCAATCGCGTCTCACTTTTATCTTTCCTCAAAGACGAGGCTAAATTTTCTGAAGTAGGTCCTTACACCAAAGATAAATGTAAAAAGCTTGGCGAAAATGACTGGATCGAAAGCTATCTTTGTCCTGAAGTTGGCGGCGTAGGATATTTTCCGAAGCTGGTTCGGCAAACTGCAAAGAGTGAAATTTTAAAAACTTTGGCCGATTCACCCCTTGATGAACTCAATGGTCTCGTTTTGGTCGATCAAAATATCCAAGCTGCCCAAGGAAAGATTCTCAGCTTTCATCGTGAAGCCGACTTACTGATTTATAAGCTTGAAGTTGATCACGCCGGCATTTTTGTAATTGCTGATACGAACTTTCCTGGCTGGGAAGCCCGTATCGATGGCAAGCCAGTTGAAGTCTTAACTGCCAATCATGCATTCAAAGCGGTTTCAGTATCTGTAGGTAAATGCGAACTACAGCTTAACTTCAAAGCGAGACCTTAATGTTCAGCTTTATATCTAAGTTTTAACTGAGTTTTTCCTGTCGGCACAAAAACAGTTTTAAAGCCCACATTGGCCGGCAATATTTCAGCCGCTTGCCCATTGACTGAAGCTGTCCATCCAGAAAAATAGGTATCAGCGACCACAAAATACCCAGCATTCATGACATCAAGTTCATACTCCAATTGGTTTGGAGTTCGCTTGAAGTTCAAAATCTTGCCAGCAGCCAGCTTTAAGTTTTCAGGTGCCGCGCCCTCTACAACCAAGAAATCCAAAACCTCAGTGACTGACTTTGCCTTCAATATTTCAAGGCTCTGCTCTATACCTGAGCTTGCAACAATCTCTTTGGGAAAATACCCAATTCCGCCAACAATCGGACAAAAATAAAAAATGGCGACTTGATCCTCGGCGGTTTTTTTACAATTGCCAGAATTATAAAACTGCGTGCGCTCAAGCCAATTTTGATTTTTAGAAAAGCTCAATAATGAAACCCGGTGAAGCAGCAGTACTTTCTCTAAGTCAGCTGGCAAGCTTTTAAATTTGTCATTTGGGCCAACAAAGCGGTCTGCATGGCCCGGATTATTTCCAAACCATTCAAGAAAAATATTATTTAGCGCCGAAATTCTCCTCGGAAAAACTCCATACAAAACTCGCACATCTAAAATTTCAAAAATTTCAGAATAGTTTGGGTACATTCTCCTGTCCGGTGAAAAATGTCTGCGATCTTCATCTTGAGATAACTTTTGAATATGTGCAAAAATATTGTCCGGAGGAATCGGTCGAGGCGAAAAATCTACTGCTTTCGGAAACTTTCCGCCTAAATGTTTTAATACGACAATGCTTCTGTTTAAAACTGGATAAATGCAAAAAATAAATCCTAATGACAAAAGTAACCGGCGAAATCTAAATTGCGAACTTACTAAAAATAGCGAACTTGAAACCAAAATGAAAAATAGCGCCTGAATATGTGGATACAAATGTCTAGGAAAGCTAATACCGCTGACGCCTTCAATACTGCACACAAGGCGCGGATTACCAAAGGCCAGCCAAATAAATAAAAAGCAATAAAAGCCAAATAAGAAGCGTAAATCAGGCTTTTTTAAGATTCCCCAAATACAAAGTGGCATGCCTAAAACCGAAAATACGGTGAATAATTCGCTATTTTTAAGATAGCCAATATATCCAGCCGTCCATAGTTTTGAAAGACCTACACCTTCAGTAGCAATACAGCCCATAACATCACGATTTGTGGCAAATAGCGGGAAGTAATGTTTGAACTCTAATGCATACGGCAGGCAAATCGCGAAGAAACCTAGCGAGTATACTAATAAGACGAGCAAGCTCTTTCCCCGCGAGAGATACCCCGTCGCAACTGCTAAGAAACCTAAAACGCAGCAAAAAACAATTTGCGATTCAATAAAGGTTTGCGCACCAATCCACAAGCCAAATACCAAAGCCAAAATCAAATACTTTTTGCCCCAGTTCTTTTTTTGAATAAAAGCTAAAAATAATGCCAGTACCCAAGGAGCAAGCAAATCCACATCTAAAAACACATGATCGATATATCTACTTGGATAAGGCAAAGTTGAGGCTGCAATGCCAAGTAAAATTAAAAAGGGCCCTGAAACTCCGAGCTCCATCAAAACAAATAATATTCCCCAAACCCAAACGAAAATTCGCATAAAAATAAGAAAGTCCCTGGCGCCATCACTTGGGAAATGATTCAAAAAAGCCCGTGAAGGGGCAACTGGCCTTGAGGTTCCATCTAAAAAAATGGGGTATCCAGAGCCAATATATGGATTCCATAAGGGGCGCTCTTGAGACAAATGCAGATTATAAAAGTATTGCGCAGGAATCTCTTGCCAGGAGCTCGCTCCCGGGTCTTCTAAGACCAAATAATGCTCATGAGGGCGTTCACACTTCCAGCTTGGCCCCTCAAAAATGCACTCATCGTCTCGCGAAACTTCGGGCTGTGCTGACCTCGTCGACAGCGTGAACCAAGGTGTCAAGGCGGTGCCCATTGATAGTAAACAGGCCGCCAAAGCCCACAGAAAAGAAGTTTTTAAATTTCTCATAAATTTGACTATCATGGGCAATAAATCCTGACAATGTTTTGATTTGAGGTGGACTAAAAACTTTTCTTCGTACAAAGTGAAAAAAATATGATCATTACAAAAGCACCCCTAAGAATCTCAATTG